>NZ_FOCS01000077.1:0-1198 GCF_900110155.1 Methylobacterium sp. UNC300MFChir4.1
GTCACCATCCGCGGCGACAGCTACCGGCTTCGTGAGAAGCGTCGCAGCGGCCTCCTGCAAAAGGCGGCTGCGGTCCCCCAACCCACACCCGTCTAGGCGTGGGAAATTAGCATGGGGGTCAGATCCTCATGACGCGAAGGGGTCAGTTCCGGATGTCGCTTGATACCGGGCCTCGTGGATCACCTTGTATGACAGGCCAAGGTCGGCCACCGCTTCTGGGCGGCATCGTACTCGTCCGCCAGCCGGCGCTTGGCCTGGGCCTCGATCTCAAGGGCGTTGCGCAGGTCGGCCACGGCCGCAAGCGGGACGATCTCGGACAGGCGCTCGATCTGGTCGCGCCAGGAGGCGACGGCGGGCGGGAGGTCGGCTGGGGCAGCGCTGGCTGACACGAATGCTCTGACACAGAGGGCTGCCGGCAGCCGGCAGCGCTATACGACGCGTTTGGCCACCGCCATGCATCTGCAACACACCAGCACACAAAGGCGAATGGCTATTTGAAGGGAGCGGTACAGCCGCGGCTTCAGTACCAAATAGGTAGATGCAACCGAGCGCGCTCTGACCGGCTAGCGCCTTAGGGTGACTGGCAACTCGGAGGAGGCGATGACTCGTCATTTTGCTGCCGCTTTAGCCATCGTCATCGCCGGAGCGCCGGTCTCGGCTTTGAGTCAGAACCTTAATCTCCCGGCCGTAGAAGCCGGCACTCGCATCACTGCTGCGTCTACCCGAATTGGTGAGCACATCGATTGGGGAGCAGGGAGTTGCGGTGAGCCGGTGCACTTGCCTGGCACATGTGTCTGGAAACTAGAACGCGGGCTTTCGCTCACAGCTCATGCGTATGGTTCGCAGACAGCCGCCACGATCATCATCACCCGTTGGATGCCCGTAGATTTGAAGGATGTTTCGGCACGCGTGAAGTTTGACCAGGCGTGCCGAGGGCTAGTTGCAGCCCTACTACCATCTTGGCAGGCCTCCCAAATCAGTGCATTCGCTAGTGCGCTGATTGGTTCAGCCGACAAAGACCGCCTAGCCAACGTCGAGGCAACAGGGTTCGCCCTCTACATCTATCCAGGGTCCATCACCTGTGAGGCGCAGCGGGCAAATGACTAGGTAGGGGACTCATTCAGGTCCTAGGTAGGGGAGTCATTCAGGTCCATGCGATGACAGAGGAAACTAGCGCGACGGCTGCGAGATAGTTGCA
>NZ_FOCS01000075.1:0-1284 GCF_900110155.1 Methylobacterium sp. UNC300MFChir4.1
CCCGACGCTGGTCTACACGCCGTTCACCGCCGGCATGCAGGACCAGCCCGAGCTCGTGGCCAAGTTCAACGAGCGCATCCCGATGGGACGGGGCGCCCAGCCTGACGACATCAGCGGGGTCGTCGCCTTCCTGGCGAGCGAGGACGCACGCTTCGTCACCGGGGTGAACCTGCCGGTGGACGGCGGCGTTTCGGCCTCCAACGGGCAGCCGAAGCTCAGCTAGATGGGAGATCCGGCGCCGGTCGGCAGCGTGCCCTATCGCCGTCGGTGAACCTCGTCACGGCCAAGCAGCCTTGGCCGGCACGACGATAGAGTTCCCTCGCTCCTAACCGCCCCTCCGTCCGGTTAGATACGGAGGAGCATCCCAATCCCTACTTGCGGGCGTCGCCGTCCCGCATCTGGCCCGTCGGCTCCTGGACGTGGGCTTCGAGGAACCAGAGCTGCTTGTCGACGGCGCGGGACACCTCGGTGAACAGGTCCGCCGTGCCGGGGTCGCCCGCCTCGTCCGTCTCGTCGATGTTCTCGCGCACGGCGTTGGCGTAGGCGGCGTAGCTGTCGATCAGCGCGGCGACGTGGTCGGCGATGGCGTAGATGCCGGTCGGGTAGGCCGGCAGCTTGGTCGATCCCGCCACGACCTGCGCCGTCCCCAGGGCCGTGCCGCCGAGCTGCACCGCCCGCTCCGCGACCTTGTCGTTGAGGTCGCTGATCTCGGCGCGAAAGCCGTCCAGCATCAGGTGGATGCCGATGAACTGCGGGCCCTTGAGGTTCCAGTGGGCTTGCTTGATCGCCAGGGCGAGGTCGATGCCGTCGGCCAGCCGTGCGTTCAGGGCCTCGATGGACACCCTCTTCGCGTTTGAATTGGTGTCGTTCCGGGTCTGGTGGGTACGCGGGGTGCTGCTCGTAGCCATGCTTTGCTCCGTTATGCCGAGGCGGCAATTGTGGAGGGCTGGGGAGGTTCCCTTCGTCGGAGGGCGAGACGCTCGGTTCTGAGACCCCGGCCGTCCAGGCTCACGCCGGCCGCTCGTGCCGCCGCCGGGGCGGGTGAAGGTGGCGGCCTAGACGAGGCACGCAAATGACGAGCTTGCATCACCGGGGGCCGATGACGGGCGAGCAAGGAACTCCCGTCGCGAGGCGGACTTCTCAACCGCCGCTCTCGTCGTGAACCGAGGCGGTCCCCTCGAACGATGGCGGAGCGGTACGGATGGATCTCGGCATCAGCGGACGGGTGGCCGTCGTGACAGGGGCCAAGTCGGGCATGGGTCGCTCGACCGCCGAGCATCTTCT
>NZ_FOCS01000072.1:0-1424 GCF_900110155.1 Methylobacterium sp. UNC300MFChir4.1
CGCCGATCTCTGGGCCGCGGTGCTCGGCCTGCCCGGCCCCGACGCCGTCGCCCGCTCCGACACCTTCTTCGAGCGCGGCGGCGATTCCATCCTCGCCCTCCAGCTCGTCACCCGCGCCCGTCAGGCCGGCCTGACGCTCACCCCCCGCGACGTGTTCACCCACCAGAGCCTCGCCGCCCTCGCCGCGCACGCCGAGCGCCAGGGCGCACGCCCGGCGCTCCCCGCGCGCGACGCGGCGACCGATCCGGGCCTCGAGGCCGGCCCGGTGCCGCTGACCCCGATCCAGAGCTGGTTCCTGGCCGCGCCGATGCCGCGGCGCGCGCACTGGAACATGGCCGTGCTGCTCGTCCCGCGGGCGCGCCTCGCGGCGGACCGCGTCGCGGAGGCGCTCGCCGCGCTGTCCACCGCCCATCCGGCCCTGCGGCTGCGTTTCGCGCAGGCGGCCGACGGCGGCTGGCGGCAGACCTGCACCGCAGCCGACGCCGTCGCGGCCGCCGGGTCGCTGTGGCGCCGCGAGGCCCGGGACGCGGCCGCCCTGGCGGCGCTGGCCGAGGCCGCGCAGACGAGTCTCGACCTCGCCCGCGGGCCGATGCTGCGCGCCGTCCTGGTCGATCCGGCCCCGGACGGCGGGCAGCGCCTCCTCCTCGTCGCCCACCACCTCGTGGTCGACGCCGTCTCCTGGCGCATCCTGGTGGCGGATCTCGCCCTGGTCCTCGCGGGGCGGACCCTGCCGGCGCCCGCGACCTCCTTCCCCGCCTGGGCCCGGCACCTCGACGCCCTGGCCCGGGATCCGGCCGAGGCCGACCGCCGCCGCGCCTGGGCCGAGGCCTGGGCGGCGCAGCTCGCGCCGCCCGCATGCGGCCTCGAACCCGCCCGGCCCGACGCACCCAACGTCGAATCCGCCCAGACCGAGATCGCCGACAGCCTCGACGCCGACGCCACCGACGCCTTCCTGCGCCGGGCCGGCCGGCCCTACCGCACGCGCCCCGACGAACTCCTGCTCGCGGCGCTCGCGGTGGCGGTGTCACGCCGCTGCGGCGGGCGAGCCGTGCGCGTCGTGATCGAGGGCCACGGTCGCGATGCCGACGCCCTGGCGGACAGCTTGGCGGACAGCTTGGCGGACGCGGCCGGCGAGGCGGCGCGCCACGACCTGAGCCGGACGGTGGGCTGGTTCACCACGCTGGTGCCGCTGCGGCTCGACCCCCTCGGCGGCGAGCCGGACCTGCCGCAGGACCTGCCGCCGGACGACGCCGCCCGCGGCCTCGCCCTCGGTCCCCTCCTCGGCCGCGCCCTCTGCCGGGTCAAGGAAGCCCGCCGCGCCCTGCCCCAGCCCGACCTCAGCCACGACCTCCTGCGCCACTGCGCCGAGCCCGACCTGCGCCACCGCATCGCCGCGGCACCCGAGCCCGGCATCCTCCTCAACT
>NZ_FOCS01000070.1:0-1524 GCF_900110155.1 Methylobacterium sp. UNC300MFChir4.1
TCAAGTCGAGACACAAAACGATCCTCTCGTGGCGGATCGTCAAACTGCCCGGTCAGGTCGCCCCACAGAAGATGGGGCCGGAACATCGCTTACTGTCAACTTCTGGACGAAGCTGATTTTTTATACAGGTTAAGGTCCGACAACCCACCATTCGGCTCTCGGATATATCGAAATGATCTTCGTCACACAGGCGGACGGCCGCGTGACCTACGTCAGCCCCGAGTGGGCCGCATTCACCGGCCAGGCAGCTGCTGAAGCCGTGGGACACGGATGGCTCATCTGCATGCATCCTGACGACTACGAGACTGCCGTCACTTTCCTGCGCAGCGTCCGTGATCAGCAGAGCGAATACAGCCTCCGCACTCGCCTACGTCGGGCCGATGGCAGCTACGCCTGGGTGATGATCGGCGCCGTGCCATCCTATGGTCCACCGGGGCACACCTTCCTGGGCTACCTAGGCTCACTAACCGAGATCATTTCCAGCGGCTCGGAGCCGCTGAGTGCCTACGGCACCCTCGCGCGCTTTGTCCCTCCGCCTACGAGCCCGACGACGCCACCCGGCTCAGCCCTGGAAGCCGTAGCTGACTACCTGCTGATCGCGCACGGGCTCATTGAGCAGGACAGCGCCAAGGAAATGCTCCCTGTGCTGAGACAGGCACTCGTGGTGGCGGGCATTCTGCTGGCGCGGAGCATGAGCTCGTCTGAACCGACCGACCAATTCCATTGAATGGGCTGCTGTACGCCCAAGGATGCCATAAAGTCGGCCCTTGGCTGTTTCTGAGAGCAGCTATTCGTAAGCCCTCCGGCAATTTCGGCTCGGGATGGGAAGCGTGCCCTGACCCATTGCACTGAAACAGACGGCCCGCCTTCGACCCAACCCAGACGTTCAGAGGCGTCTCTCAACGGAACGGAAAGCAGCCGTTCAGCTTACGTCTGTCCGACTGGCGAGCGCGGTCGCCGCAGCGTGTGCGACGGCCATCCGCATGCCTACCGCACCTTGATGCTCGGACGTCATCTGAGGGCCGGGTTCGAAAGCGTCATCAGGTCCCTTCGAACCCGATGGCCGCTACTTTGGTTCAGGAATTTGCCTTATCGGACGGCGACTTGATCAGCTCCTTGAGCTTGTCCGACATCGGGAAATTGAGGTTGAGGTCCCGCGGCGGGATCGGGGTCTCAAACCATTTGACGTAAAGTTTGGTAAAATCTCCGGATTTCATTAGCCCGATCAGAGTCTCATCGACGAGAGCCTTGAACTCGGGATCCTCGCGGCGGAACATCAGCGCGTAGGGGTCGGCGGAGTACGCCTTGTCGAGGATCTTGAAGCGGGATGGGTCCTTGGCATTGGCATTCACGCCGGCGAGTAGGATGTCGTCCTCCATGAAGGCGGCGCCGCGACCCGTTTCGACAAGCAGGAAACTCTCGGCGTGGTCTGATCCGCCCCCAGTGAAGTGGTCCGCCCTGAGGTATGGCTTTCGGGCCAGGACGAGGACGGACAGATGGGAACGAAGGGGCACAAGCCGGAGG
>NZ_FOCS01000067.1:0-2276 GCF_900110155.1 Methylobacterium sp. UNC300MFChir4.1
GTAAGCGATGTTCCGGCCCCATCTTCTGTGGGGCGACCTGACCGGGCAGTTTGACGATCCGCCACGAGAGGATCGTTTTGTGTCTCGACTTGACCGTAGACTTGAGCCGGAGGGGACGGTCCGGCGTTTTGAGGTGATCGACGGCGCGGTCGGCCGCAGGCGCTGGAGCGCGGACGACCGGGCGCGGATCCTGGAGGAGACGTTCGTTCCGGGCGCGGTGGTGTCGGTGGTGGCCCGCCGGCACGGGTTGACGCCGCAGCAGCTGTTCACGTGGCGACGCGAGGCGCGCCAGGCCGCCGCCGCGCTGCCGGCTTTCGTGCCGGCGGTGACCGCACCCGAGCCCATGGCGGTGGATCCCGCCCGAGCGGAGCCGCCACGCCGGCGCATCAGACGATCCTCATCGCGCCGCCGCGCGGTGGGGATCGAGGTGGAGGCAGGCGGCGTCACGGTGCGGATCGGCGACGGCGCCTCGCCCACTATCATCGCGGCGGTGATCGGTGCGCTGAAGGGCGGCGCGTGATCGGGCCGGCGGGCGCGGTCCGCGTCATGGTAGCGACCCGGCCGGTGGACTTCCGCAAGGGCGCGGACGGCTTGGCGGCGCTGGTGCGCGAGAGCCTGGGCGCCGACCCGTTCAGCGGGGCGGTCTACGTCTTCCGGGCGCGGCGCGCCGACCGGGTCAAGCTCGTCTACTTCGACGGCACCGGCGTGTGCCTGCTGTCGAAGCGGCTGGAGGACGGCAAGTTCTGCTGGCCGGCCGTCACCGACGGGGTGGTGCGGCTGACGGCAGCGCAACTGCAGGCCCTTCTGGAAGGGCTCGATTGGCGGCGCGTGCACGTGGCCCGGCCAACGCGCGCTCCCGTCGCCGTGAGCTGATCCGCCAAGTCGATCACTCTGGCAAAGCCTTGTGATCCATGCTCAAATCGGCTTCGTGAGCGAACCGAGCGCGCGCCTGCCCGATGATCCCGCCGCCCTGAAGGCGATGGTGGCGGCGCGCGAGGCCGAGATTGACCGGCTGCACCAGATCATCAGGGAGCTGCAGCGTCACCGCTTCGGACGGCGTGCCGAGAGCCTGCCCGTCGACCAGTTGCTCCTGGGCCTCGAGGAGGCCGAGCAGATCGAGGCTGAGGGCCTTGCCGAGACCGACGCCGCCGATGCATCGGCCCGCGCGGCCCGCACCCGGCAGCGCCGCGCCAACCGCGGCGCCTTGCCGGCCCACCTGCCGCGCATCGAACGGATGATCGACGTCGACGACCGCACCTGCCCCTGTTGCCGTGGCGACCTCCACGTCATCGGCGAGGACGTCGCCGAGCGCCTCGACATCGTGCCGGCCCAGTTCCGCGTCGTCGTCACCCGCCGGCCAAAGTATGCCTGCCGGGCATGCGAGGACGTGATCGTGCAGGCCACCGCACCCGCCCGCCTCGTCGAGGGCGGGATCCCGACCGAGGCGAGCGTGGCTCACGTGCTGGTGTCCAAGTACGCCGACCACCTGCCGCTCTACCGACAGGCCCAAATCTACGCCCGGCAGGGCGTGAACCTTGACCGTTCGACGCTGGCCGACTGGGTGGGCAAGGCGGCCTTTCTATTACGGCCGGTCCACGCGCGGCTGTTCGAGAGGCTGAAGGCGTCGGACCGGCTGTTTGCTGACGAGACCACGGCACCGGTGCTCGATCCGGGCCGCGGGCAGACCAAGACCGGCCAGCTGTTCGCCTACGCTCGCGACGACCGGCCCTGGGGCGGCCTCGATCCGCCCGGCGTGGCCTACCTGTACGCGCCCGACCGCAAGGCCGAACACCCGATCCGTCACCTCGCCGGCTTCGAGGGCACGCTGCAGGTCGATGGCTACGCGGGCTACAAGGTCCTGGCTGCGCGCAAGGCTGTGAGCTTGGCCTTCTGCTGGGCGCACGTGCGCCGCCGGTTCTACGAACTGGCCAAGGCTGGCCCGGCGCCGATCGCGACCGAGGTGCTCGCCCGCATCGCCGAACTCTATCGGATCGAGGGCGAGATCCGCGGGCGCTCCCCCGACGAGCGGAGGGCCGTGCGTCAGGACCGCAGCCGGCCGGTCGTGGCGGCGCTGGAGCCGTGGCTCACCACCAAGCTCGGGCTGATCAGCCAGAAGAGCAAGCTCGCCGAGGCGATCCGCTACGCGCTCAGTCGCTGGGCCGGCTTGTCTCTCTTCCTCGACGACGGCCGCGTCGAGATCGACAACAACACCGTCGAGCGGGCGATCCGGCCGTTGGCCCTGACGCGGAAGAACGCGCTGTTTGCCGGCTCGGACG
>NZ_FOCS01000066.1:0-3375 GCF_900110155.1 Methylobacterium sp. UNC300MFChir4.1
GCCCTGCGGGCCGAGGGCCGGTCTGTCAGCCGCGGACGGGTGGAGCGCCTCATGCGCCGGCACGGCATCCGTGCCCTGGCGGGGCGTCGGTTCCGCCCCGGCGGGATCCACCGCCATGGGCTCGGGTGCGGTCACCGCCGGCACGAAAGCCGGCAGCGCCGCGGCCTAGCGCGCCTCCACCTGAACAGCTGCTGCGGGGTCAACCCGTGGCGGCGGGCCACCACCGACACTACCGCGCCCGGAACGAACGTCTCCTCCAGGATCCGCGCCCGGTCGTCGGCGCTCCAGCGCCTGCGGCCAACCGCGCCGTCGATCACCCCGAAACGCCGGACTGTCCCCTCCGGCTCAAGTCTACAGTCAAGTCGAGACACAAAATCGATCCTCTCGTGCGGATCGTCAAACTGCCTGGTCAGGTTGCCCCACAGAAGATGGGTCCGAAACATCGCTTACGATGAAGGCGGTGAGCGTCCCAGATCCGCCGCATGCCTCACCGCCTGCGTGAATCCTCTGTCCGTGCCACTGTACTAGATATATTAACTGATCGCACATAGATACTTCCTCTCTGCGCCAGAGTCCTAGGGTGTGAACCGAACCAAGCCGTTGCGGGGTCTGTCGTTTTGTGATTCCAGGCGGCCGTTTTAGGGCTTGGAGGCGGTGATGGCGGACCTGTTCTGGCTCTCGGATGAGCAATAGGCGGTGATCGGACCGTTCATGCCCAAGGATCAGCCCGGACCTGAGCGCAAGGACGACCGGCAAATCATCTCTGGCATCCTGCACGTGCTGACGTCGGGCTGCCGCTGGCGCGATTGCCCGGCCGCCTACGGCCCGCGGACCACGGTCTACAACCGCTTCAACCAATGGTCGCGGCGCGGCTTCTGGAAAGCCATGCTCGCCGCGCTGGCCAAGACCGGATGGACGGGCGATGCGGCCACCCTCGACAGCAGCTACGTCCGCGCCCACCGCTCTGCCCATGGCGGAAAAGGGGGGGGCGACGGCGCAGGCCATTGGCCCGTCGCGCGGCGGCCAGACTACCAAGATCCACGCGCTCACTGACGTCCTCGGCCGCCCTGGCGTCCTCCTGCTGACGCCCGGCAACGCCAGCGATGTGACCACCGTGCCTGCGGTGCTGGCCGAAGCGCCAGGCCGGATCCAACGTCTGGCAGCCGACAAGGGCTACGATGCCGACTGGCTGCGCGCTGACCTCCGCAAGAGTGGCATCACGCCGGTCATCCCGGGCAAGCGCGGCCGCAAGCGGAAGATCCGCCACGACAAGAGCCGCTATCGGGAGCGGTGGCGGATCGAGGCGACCTTCAACCGCCTCAAGGACTTTCGCCGGATCGCCACCCGCTACGACAAGCTCGCACGCAACTACGCCTCGGCCCTCGCTCTGGCCGCCGTCATCGCATTCTGGAGCTGATCGAGTCCAAACCCTAGGTTGCACTGAGTGAAGTCAATCTTGATAACGTATAATTAACTCGCCACCGCAGCCGTCACGTTGGAACCAACGGCCGCAGTTCGATTGGTCTTACGCCAAATATTTATGCGACTGACTCATTCAATAATGTGCGATTCGTCCCAAGTTCCGCTCAGCCGGAGCGTTTGCGCGGGGGAGCAAGTGCTGCTCTACGAAGCCGGACGTGGGCTGGATCGCCGCGAGGCTCATCAGGGTTAGAAGGGTCGATGTAGTCCACTTAGTACCCTTTCTAACAAATTCGCTATAGTTTGGCGTAATTGCCAGCGCTGCTCCGCTGTTCCGTGAGGTTGGAGCGTAAGCGCCGATTCTTCTGCCGCATCTAGATCATCGGCTTGATCGAAGTGTTCTACGCGCTTCAACATCTCACGCGCGACGCGCTTTGGATCAGGAACGCGCCAGCCAACGCCAAAGCCCTCGACCTGTGAGTAAGAAGTTTTGAATGCATAGTAGTACACCGACTTTGTCTGATTAAAATGATCAAATAGAAGATAATTTGCATTGATCTGTGGACTCCAATTTAGTCCGACAATACGCCTGCCCGGGGCGGTGAATGCAGAGGTATGAAAAGCAGATGTTGAGGGGCCAATGATATATTTGTGAGCAGACAATAGACGCACCTGCTCCGCAAAAGTGAGCTCTTCTGGATACGCAATGTCTGCACCACCGCGGCTAAGCTCTCCCTCGATGCATTTCTCATTTATGAGCCGCGACATACCTACGCGCAGTTTTGATTTGGATAGATACAGAGGTCGATTCTCTATATTGATCTTATCTTTATCCCAATATTTTTTACCAACAAGTCCGCACAGATCACCAAAAACTGAGTAAACGTATTTTCGCTCCCGGAAAGAAGGCTCTGCAAACATAATGTTCGCGATTCGGACAGGGCGGTCAAACGAAATTACATCTTCTCGGCGGATATCTAGACCGGCCAGGATCTCGTAAAGTGTATCATGCTCTGGACTTTCCGGTCGGGATTTTAGGCGATGGCATAATATTTTTGGTCTTTCGCCGTTCTCCAATATAATTGGCCAAAAATGCGAAAGCGTATCGATTAGAAAGTGGCCGTAATGCAATACAAACAATCCAACGTATAGATACACGCCGCTTGGAGCTTTCTCCACTCTATCAAAAGTGCCGTCGGATAAGGTTTCTGGTATGCCTAGTCCCGTGTAATATATTCGTTCGCCTTCGGAGAACAGGCCCCAAGTGCCAGAATTATCTTCAGGAATGTAGATGGCGTCTTTTGCGAAACCCACCTCCGGAAGTTGATTGCGCATTGCATAGTCGCCCCATACGGAGCGGCAGCGTTTGAGCCTTGTGGTAGCCATTTGGTTTGATGCACCGGATGCTATGAGCATACCATGATAAAGAGTTTGTCGCACTTTAAGGGCAAATAGCCACTGGCAGAAGCGCCAACGGAGCTATGCGGGAGATTGGGTAACGACGGTGTGTTGAAGGCGGCGTATCGAGGCGGGTGTCGAGCCTGCCAGAACCTCTCAGCGAGAGCGATACGCCATGGAGACACCTACCAACGTCGTCCGACTTAGTCATCCCGAAGACCTCGACGATCCCCTGACCGAGGTGCTGCGCAGCGGCGCCCGCCGCCTGTTCGCCCAAGCTGTGGAGCAGGAAGCCGCGACCTTCTTGAGCGCGATGCAGGATCTGCGGCTGCCGGATGGACAGGCCCTGACCTTGCCCCCTGGTCTGCCCTCATTCTGAAGCTAGAGTCCGTCGATCGGGAGACGGACGATGAAGAAGAGCCGGTTCAGCGAAGAGCAGATCATCGGCATCCTGAAGGAGCAGTGATCCTCCCTCGGCGTCGCGGACACCTCTGATACGCTCATGCTGAGCGTGGAAGGTGTCGGATGGCGAAGACGAGACGAGAGTTCACGCCCGAG
>NZ_FOCS01000065.1:0-3631 GCF_900110155.1 Methylobacterium sp. UNC300MFChir4.1
TCCCGCGGCGTCCCGCGTCCCTCGTGCTCGCCTCCCGGGCCATGCCCCCGGCGCCACACCGCGCGCGGGGACGATCACGCGTGTCCGGTGCCGGCCGCCGCGGAGGATCGCCGTCGCGCCCGCAGGCGGCGACGGTTGCGTCCCGGCGCCGGCCGCGCGACAACGCGGGCAGCTTCCCGCGCTCATCCGGAACACCACAGACGTGACGTCCAACGCCCCGGCGAATCCCCGAAAGACGTTCGGTCTCTCGACCGCGATCTCCTACCCCAACGGCGCGCCCCATATCGGCCACGCCTACGAGGTGATCGCCGCGGACGCGATCGCGCGCTTCCACCGGCTCGACGGCTACGACGTGCTGTTCTCCACCGGGACCGACGAGCACGGGCTCAAGATCCAGCAGGCCGCGACCCGGGCCGGCACCACCCCGCGCGCCTACGTCGACGGCACCGCCGCCCGGTTCCAGGCCATGGCCGACCGGATGGACTGCGCCTACGACCGCTTCATCCGCACCACGGAGCCCGGCCACTACGCCGCCGCCCAGGAGATCTGGCGGCGGATGGAGGCCAACGGCGACATCTACCTCGACAAGTATGCCGGCTGGTACTCGGTCCGCGACGAGGCCTACTACGACGAGTCCGAGACCCGGCTCCTGGAGGATGGCAGCCGCCGCAGCCTCGCCACCGACACGCCGGTCGAGTGGATGGAGGAGGAGAATTTCCTTTTCAGACTGTCCGCCTACCAGGACCGGCTGCTCGACCTCTACGCGGATCAGCCGGATTTCATCGGGCCGGACACGCGCCGGAACGAGGTGGCGAGCTTCGTGCGCTCCGGCCTCAAGGACCTCTCGGTCAGCCGCACCAATTTCGACTGGGGCGTGCCGGTGCCGGGGCATCCGAACCACGTGATGTACGTGTGGGTCGACGCGCTCACCAACTATCTCACCGTCACCGGCTTCCCCGACGCGGAGACCCCCCAAAAAAGATTCTGGCCGATGGACCTGCACGTGATCGGCAAGGACATCGTCCGGTTCCACGCGGTCTACTGGCCGGCCTTCCTGATGTCGGCCGGGCTGCCGCTGCCCAGGCGCGTCTTCGGCCACGGCTTCCTGCTCTCCAAGGGCGAGAAGATGTCGAAGTCGCTGGGCAACGTCCTCGACCCGTTCGAGCTCGCCGACACCTACGGGGTCGACCCGGTGCGCTACTTCGTGCTGCGCGAGGTGCCGTTCGGCGGCGACGGCAGCTACAGCCACGAGGCGATCATCGGCCGGATCAACGCCGATCTCGCCAACGACCTCGGCAACCTCGCCCAGCGTTCGCTCACGATGGTCGCCAAGAACTGCGACGGCGCGGTGCCGGATCCGGGCAGCCTGGACGCGGCCGACACGGCCCTGCTGGCCCTGGCCGACGCCCTGCCGGCACGGGCCCGGACCCTCATGGGCGAGCTCGCGCTCCACACCGTCCTGGCGGAGATCTGGGCCGTGGTGGCCGAGGCCAACCGCTACTTCGCCGCCCAGGAGCCGTGGAAACTGCGCAAGTCCGACCCGGCGCGGATGAACGCCGTGCTCTACACGACGCTGGAGGCGCTGCGCGCCTTCGGCATCCTGATCCAGCCCTTCGTGCCGGGGGCGGCGGCCAAGCTCCTCGACCTGCTGGCGGTGCCGGCCGACCGGCGCGGCCTCGCCGATGTGGGGGCGGGGGGCCGGCTCCTCCCCGGCACGGCGCTCCCCGCCCCCGCGCCGATCTTCCCGCGCTTCGAGCGCCCCGAGACTCCGTCCGCCTGAAGGACCTTGCCGCTTGAAGGACCCTGCCGCCCGACGGCCCCGAGACCCGATGCTCATCGACAGCCACTGCCATCTCGACTTCCCGGACTTCGCCGCCGACCTCCCGGGCGTGATCGCCCGCGCCAAGGCCGCGGGCGTCGCCGGCATGCTCACGATCGCCACCCGGGTCGCCAAGGCCGACACCTACCGGGCGATCGCCGAGGCTCATCCCGAGGTCTGGCACACGGTCGGCACCCATCCCCACGGGGCCGCCGAGGAGCCGGACGTCGCCGCCGAGACGATCGCGGGCCTCGCCCAGGCCAGCCCGCGCTGCGTCGGGATCGGCGAGGCGGGCCTCGACTACCACTACGCCGACGCCGCCCCCGAGGCCGTGCAGGAGCGGGTGCTGCGCGCCCATATCGCGGCGGCCCGGCTCTCCGGCCTGCCGCTCGTGATCCACGCCCGGGACGCCGACGACCACATGGAGCGGGTGCTCGCCGACGAGATGGGCCGGGCGCCGTTCCGGGCGGTGCTGCACTGCTTCTCGTCGGGGCGGCGGCTGGCGGAGGCGGGGGTGGAGCTCGGGCTGTACGTGTCCTTCTCGGGCATCGTCACCTTCCGGCGCTCGCACGACCTGCGCGACATCGCCAGGGCCGTGCCCCTCGACCGGATCCTGGTGGAGACCGACGCGCCGTTCCTGGCCCCCGAGCCCCACCGGGGACGGACCAACGAGCCGGCCTACACGGCCGACACCGCCCGGTCGCTGGCCGGGACCCTGGGGCTGACCGCCGAGGACTTCGCCCGGACCACGACGGCGAATTTCTTCACCTTGTTCGACAAGGCCGCCGGAACGCGCCCGGGCGCTGCGTGACGAGTCGGAGCGGGAGATCCGGATGGCGAGCCTGACCCTGCGCATCCTCGGTTGCGGCTCGTCCGGCGGGGTGCCGCGGGTCGGCAGCGGCTGGGGCGCCTGCGACCCGGCGGAGCCGCGCAACCGCCGGCGGCGCTGCTCGATCCTGGTGGAGCGCGCGTCGGGGGCGGGGCGGACCACGCTCCTGGTCGACACCTCTCCGGACCTGCGCGAGCAGCTCATTGACGCCGGCGTGACGCGCCTCGACGGGGTGCTCTACACCCACGCCCACGCCGACCACACCCACGGGATCGACGACCTGCGCCCGCTGGTGATCGCCATGCGGGCCCGCATCCCGGTCTACGCCGACGCCCTGACGCGGTCGCTGCTCACGGCCCGGTTCGGCTACTGCTTCGAGACGCCCCCCGGGAGCGCCTACCCGCCGATCCTCGACCTGCGCGACCTCGCCGCCGGCCGCGACCTCACCCTGGAGGGGGAGGGGGGCGCGGTCACCGTGGAATCGCTCCCGGTGGAGCACGGCAACGAGGCGGCCCTGGGCTTCCGCTTCGGCGCGGCCGCCTACATGCCCGACGTCAGCCTGATCCCGGAGGCGAGCCTCGCCCGGCTCCGCGGTCTCGACCTGCTGATCATCGATGCCCTGCGGGACACCCCGCACCCGACCCACTTCTCGGTCTCGGACGCCCTCGCGCTGATCGAGTCGGTCCGCCCGCGCAGGGCGGTCCTCACCAACCTGCACACGGATCTCGACTACGGCGCCCTCGCGGCGCGCCTGCCGGAGGGCATCGTGCCCGCCTATGACGGCATGACCCTGAGCCTCGAGGCCTAGCGCGCCCACCGGGAGCGCGAATCGGGCGTCACACGGCTGTCGTCCGCGGAGTCCAAGAAAATCGGCTTTCCGGCCAACAAGCCTGTTGACGGCCGGGAACCGTAGATCTATACCCCGGCTCATCGGCGCCGGCCGCGGAAGTGGACCGGGCGCTGAGCCATCTTCTGACAAGCGG
>NZ_FOCS01000064.1:0-5100 GCF_900110155.1 Methylobacterium sp. UNC300MFChir4.1
AGAGTTCACGCCCGAGTTCAAACGCGAAGCGGTCGCCCTGCTGGAGAGCAGCGGCCGGCCGCAGATGCAGGTCGCGGCCGAGCTTGGGATCCAGCCCTCGATGCTGAGGCAGTGGCGCGCCACGCTGAACGGGGCCTCACCCATGCCGCGGTCTGCTGGATCGACGGGCGCCTCGCCACCAAGCCCAGTTGCGTCCCCGTCCGATCAGGCCGCCGAGATCGCCCGACTGCGGCGGGAGCTCGACCGTACGCGCATGGAGCGCGACGTGCTGAAAAAAGCCATCGGCATCTTCGCGGAGATGCCCAAGTGACCTTCGCCTTCATCGAGCAGCATGCGCGGACCTGGCCGGTGCGTCTCATGTGCCGCGTGCTCGGAGTTTCACCCAGCGGCTTCTACGGATGGCGGTCACGGCCTGAGAGCGCCAGCTCGGCCTCCAACCGCCAGCTCCTGGACGACGTCCGGCGCATCCATGCCGCTCATCACCGGCGCTACGGCTCCCCGCGCGTGCATGCCGCCCTGCGGGCCGAGGGCCGGTCTGTCAGCCGCGGACGGGTGGAGCGCCTCATGCGCCGGCACGGCATCCGTGCCCTGGCGGGGCGTCGGTTCCGGCCCTGTACGACCGACAGCCGTCACGATCTTCCGATCGCCCCAAACCTCCTGAAGCAGGACTTCTCGGCCGCGCGGCCCGGCACGGTCTGGCTGGCCGACATCACCTACCTGCCGACCGGCGAGGGCTGGCTGTACCTGGCCGCCGTCCTCGATCTGGCCACGCGCAAGATCGTCGGTTGGTCGATGCGCGATCACATGCGCGCCGAGCTGAGCGTAGCGGCATTGATGATGGCCGCCCAGCGGCAGCGGCCGGCCGCCGGGCTCATCTGCCACTCGGATCGCGGCAGCCAGTACGCAGCCGAGGCCTACCGGAGACAGCTCGCCGGTATGAGGGCGAAGCCGTCGATGAGCCGCACGGCTTGCTGCTACGATAATGCCCCAATGGAGAGCTTCTTCCACACGCTCAAGGTCGAGCTCGTCCATCAGCGACGATGGGCGACCCGAGATGAAGCGCGGCGCGATCTGTCCGCTTACATCGAGGGCTACTACAATCGGCGACGCATCCACTCGGCACTCGGCTATCTCACGCCCGAGCAAGCCGAGAGGACCACGAAATGATCTCCCTGTGTCCGCGACACCGAGGGAGGATCAAGTCGCCGCGTTGGTCGGCTTGGCCCCTTGGACGCGGCAATCCGGTCAGTGGCTTGGCAGGAGCTTTATCGCGGGCGGTCGCGCGCCCGTCCGCACGGCGCTGTTCATGGGCGCCCTCGTGGCCAGCCGTCACAACGCCGCGCTGAAAACCTTCCGTGACCGGCTCATCGCGGCCGGCAAGCCCAAGCTCGTTGCTCTGATAGCCACTGCTCGGAAGCTGATCACCATCCTCAACGCCATCCTGAGGGACGGAACGCCATGGCAAACCGCTTGACCGGCGAGACAGTCGCTCATTGGGCTCGTTTCAAATTGCCGGACAGGTTAGCTGTGGCCAGGTCATTCGGCCCGCCTAGCAATCTCGATATCGGTCCAATGGCTCGGACGTAAGCACCGCAGTACACGCGGATCGATTTTTGGAATTGGCCGAGCGTCGCGTATAGCGTGACGTTGGGCATGTTGTTGGGTAAATGCGCCCCAATGCAAGGGGCTAAAACATTAAATATCCTTGCGCATGGGCCGGAACCAATTTTATGTCTCTGGTTTTGCCGCAAGTAGAAAATTGCCGCATGCAAGTTCCTCGATTTTTTTGTCGTCAAGAACGCTTATAAATTGATTCCACTTTGGACTGTCGGGCTCCAGCTCGATGAGTTCACGAATTGTCATGCCTTCAAATGCGCGCCGGGTTCTACCTTCGGGCAATCCTGCGCACATGGTACGCAAGATCCAGCTGATCGTATATGAAATTGTATTATGATTCTGAGTTTCACAAATTTCAATAATGAACCCATTATCTGAAAATAAAGTTTTCAAACCTTCCCGAGTTGCGTTAAAGTAGTGGGATGGATAGCCGTGAACGGGCTGTAAAAAGGGCCAATCTATAAAAGCCTTTCCGCCTGGCTTTAGAATTCTATATATTTCTGAAACAACTCGCCATGGCTGACGAGTGTGCTCTAGTACAGTGAAGCAACCTATGCCATCGAAACTATCATTTCGGATCGGGTAAGGACAACACGGCGCAACTACAAGATCAGCTGATATTGAGTTGTATACTTCAAGATATAGGCAATTGTCAAAAGTTCTGTCTCGCAATCCGCAGCCAAGATCAAGATAATTTTTCTTCGGGTTTGAAATTATTTCCTCATCGAACCACGCGTGGCTGTTGTTTGTGCTCTCGCCCGCGTAATTATCGATATTATAGAGGTTGTCGCTGGTTACGATGGGAAAACTTGCTTCTGGATCATCCCCGTGGGGCTTCTGTAGTACGTGCCTAAATCGCTTGTATTTTAAGGCTCGGTCCCTGGTGTCAATGGCTAACTGCTTTCTCCGTTCTTTTCTTCCTGCTTTGTCAAAATGAAACCATGCCTGGACTCCCGAAATTTTTACATCCGGATTGGCGGCTAGATATCGGGCCTCATTGAAGTTTTCATCAGTTACGATTTCATGAGTCGGGTGGAATTTCATTGATTGTCTCGCGTGCCAATATTAAATAAAATATAGTCGGCATCGAACAGTTCTGGTGGAATTTTGTCGATTCTGACTATGCCAAAGCCTTTCGGCACCAAACTCTTCCCGTCTTTTCGCGATCGCTCCCTCCTTTTTGCAGGCTCCTAGGCTGCTGCCTTACGTGGACGGCCGTTTATGGCCAGCTCCCAGCAAAACTGGGCTCCATACCGCGGTTTCTCGCTTCACGCCGTCTTACTCGTTGTCAGAATTGCATTGATCACATCGTTTCGCTCGGCTTGATCCTTATCAGATTTGGGGTCAGGAATGGCACGAACTGAGTCTTGTAAGGCCGCAGCTTGCAGCGTGGTGGCGGTTATCACCCCTTCACCAACTATGCCAGCAGGATCGCGGTCCGTGTCAACGCCGCGTACAACGTGGTTCTTCCGCACTTCGTGTGGCGCGGAACGCCAAGTTTGGTCGCGGTGAGGCGATGGCGAAGCGGTGCGAAGCTGGCGCGACCGAACATCGTGCGCTTAAGTATCCGTTTTGCTCGAGCGAGTTTTTGTTGCCAAGTGCGGTCGTCCCTCAGGAGGGCATTGAACTGATGCGGTGGATGCCCCCCACCGACCGGCATCTCGTATGCCTGACGGTTGTATCAGAACCGATCATAGGGGGCATCGATGATGACGATCAGCATGTTGGCAGTCGATCTGTCGAAGGGCAGCTTTCAGGTCTGCGCCGTAGGTTCGGACGGGACGGTTCTCTACAACCGCGCGCTGTCGCGAGCTCGATTTGCCCTACTCCTCGCCGATCAACCGGCCTGCGTCGTGGCGATGGAAGCTTGTGCGACGTCGCATCACTGGGGTCGTGTGGCCCAGGCGAGCGGTCACGAGGTCCGGCTGGTGCCGGCGGTCTACGTGAAGCCGTTCGTCAAGCGTCAGAAGAACGATCGTGCAGACGCGGAGGCGATCGCCGAGGCGGCCGCGCGCCCGAGGATGCGCTTCGTGGCGGTTAAGAGCGCCGAGACGCAGGGCCGTGCGGTGGCGTTTCGGACGCATCAGTGTCTGGTCCGTCAGCGCACGCAGCTGATCAACGCGCTATGCGGCCATCTGGCCGAATTCGGTGTTGTCGCTCCGAAGGGGCCGGCAAACCTTAAGGTGCTGGATGAGGCTCTGGCCGTCGAGGTCGCCGATCTGCCCGTCGCGGTGCGAGCGATAGGGACTATCTATCTCGACCAGATCGCGGGGCTGACGCAGGTGATTGAGCGGCTGGCCGACGAACTGGAGACGACCTCGCGGACGGATGCCGATCTGCGACGCTTATGCACCATACCGGGGATCGGGCCGGTGACCGCAGGAGCCGTCGCCGCCTTCGCTCCAGATCTCGACACGTTCGACAGCGAACGCAACTTCGCCGCCTGCCTCGGTCTCGGGCCGCGGCAGCGATCCACGGGCGGCAAGGCCAAGCTCGGCTCCGTCAGCAAGATGGGGCAGACCGATATCCGACGGCTGCTTATCGTCGGGGCAATGAGCGTGATCCGCTGGGTGGTTCGCAAGGGAGGGAGCGCGAACCGCTGGCTCACGACCCTCGTCGCGCGCAAACCGAAGATGGCGCGGACGATCTGGGCCGTGACGACGAAGCAGGAAGATTACCGGATGGCGTGACCGGAGCCCCGAGCGGGCGAAGGTGCGTCGTGGCCGCGAGGCCGGGGCAAGCGATCGACGGGGAGTAGGCGACACGGACTTCAAAGTTCAAGGCAAGGACATTCAGACCCGGGGCTCGAGCGCATGCAGCTCTCTGAACCGATGTGAACCCAGCCTTCCGAACAGCATACCTGCCCGTGGCGTCATCGAAGGCCACATCGTGAGGCCTGACACACGTCCGATCGAAGACCCCGCCGAAACCTCAAAGATCATGCTTGCCAAACAGGGGGCATCCACACACAGGTCCCGTCCGGACCTACGGCGCAGACCTGAAAGCTGCCCTTCGACAGATCAACTGCCAACATGCTGATCGTCGTCGTCGATGACCCTTATGATCGGTTCCGATACAACCGTCAGGCATACACCGCATCAGTTCAGATTGCTGCGCTCCGAGGAGGTCCCGAACCGTTCTCGCCGCAGCCGGGCGACCTCCAGCTTTAGCCGTTCGACCGCGATCTCCGAGGCGAGCCGGGCCGCCAGCTCGGCCAGGATCATGGCATGCGCGGCGGCAAGATCGGTGGGAAGCGGCGGGAGGGCGGGCGCGTTCGGCACGCTTGAGAGAAGAGCATATTCTTCAAGCGCTGTAACGCGTTATCCTCAGCCCAGAGCGCTCGGACGCCAACTCTCCTGCGGCATCCGCCAGTCGATTCCCGAGAGCAGGTGTCAGGCGACACGGCAAACTGACCCCCTGACGCCATGAGGACCTGACCCCCTCGATGAGCGAGGAGGTCGAGATGATCAGGAACGAAGATCA
>NZ_FOCS01000063.1:0-5241 GCF_900110155.1 Methylobacterium sp. UNC300MFChir4.1
GCTCGCCCGACCGGCTCCGGCGGCCAAGCTACCCGTAGAGCAGAGGCCGACCCTGCACTAATTTTGAACTCGGACCACCTCGTGGGGGCAGGTCAACCCGAACTCTCCGCCCGCTGACGAGGTTTCAGCAGACGGTGACCTACAAGGCCTGACGCGCTTCTTCGCGGGCTTCCGGACCAAGGATCGGTCGTGACCTACACCGTCCAGCAGCTCGCTCCCGGCAGCTACGACGTACTGCTGGATGGTGCCCCCGTCGCGTCCCTAGTTCGTGAGGTCGGGCGCAGCGACGCGGTGCAAGGATGGCTGATCGAACTCCTCGATGAGACGGTACCAGCCAAGCGACCGGCGCCCTTCACGGGGCAGCAGCACGCCTTCGCCTCGCGCGCAGCAGCGCTGGAGTGGCTCGGCATTGTAGGGGCCGACGCGCCTACCGAGCCGACCGGATGAACGTCATCAAGGGCCGGATGTTCGCCGTCGCCGTGGGCTTTGTGCTCGTGAGTGTTGAACGCGCGCTTGAGGCTGCAGGCCTGGAGTGCGCGATTGAGGACTGTTCCGTCGCGGCTTTCACAGCAGCCATCGTGGTGGTGGCTGCAGATTTACGGGCATGACTGCCGACCTTTTCATATCCGAGAACGGCGGTGGGGCCGGGATCCGGTTCCGGGAACGGAAGGCGCCGGCTGAGTGAACAAGTCTGCCAAAGCTCGAGCGGCTGAGCGCAAGCTGGCAGCAAAGCGGTTCAACTAGCGGGTGAAGCGTTCGCCACCACCGCCAACGCGGTGGGTCTGGGCATCCTAGCCGCGGCGACGATCATCCCGAACTTCGGCCAAGCGCCCGGCAGCCCATCCCCCGCCCTGCACTCATGGTGGGCTGGTCCTGCGGCCTTCCTCGTCCTATTCTTCGTGGCTCCCGCAGCCTACCACTTCCTGCGCAGCGAGGATTGATCGTGACCGACCCGAACCTCTGGATCAGCTACGGACTGCCCGCCTTCGGGGTCGCTTTCGGCCTTGTCGGACTCGCGGTCGCGTGGATCTCAGCACGCCGGTTTGATGCTCGGTTCGCTGATGTTGAGGTCACGGCGCCAGTCGAGCGGGCCCCGCGCGTCACGCCCTACCGGAAGCCCAGTAAGCACCCTCGTCGCGGCTCGCCTAGCCGGCCAGCCTCTATACGGACGTAGGCGGAGCCGACGCTGCTCTACTCCACCGTGCGCCACTTCACGGGCGGTAGGTTCTCGCCTGGTATGGTCGCATCCCTCTGGTAGAAGGTCCGCCGGTCGCCGGTCACCACCTCGGCAACGTCGTCGATCGCGTCGATTACCTTCGAGGTCGCGTTGTAGAGCGGGCCCTGCGGCTTGGCCCTCGTGAGGACCAAGACGCATTGCTGCCGCCAGCGCCGCGCCTCCTCCAGGAAGGCGACCTCCTCGGCCCGCACGAAGACGCCCCGTCTCGACATAGCCCATCCTGTGATCCGCGGGCGGGATCTAGAACGGGAGCAGAACATAGCGAGACGGGCGGCCGAGAACACCGGCATCAACCGGCCATGTGTCATGGGCAGACGCGAACAGAGCAACACCCGTTGACGGGCCGTTAACTATGCGCGGTCATGCTGCCGACAGCGATCGGTCGAGGGGCCGAGCGACGGCAGAGCAGCTCTATGGCCTACCCCCCTGGCCTCGGTGCGGCCTCGCCGTCGCAGTCGCGCTTGCCTAGCGTGGGCCGCTATCCTCCGATCTGACGCCGTGTACGAGGGACGCCAGGTAAATGGCGGACGCGATCATGGCGCAGGCCATGACGCCGAGGGCTTGAGCTGTTGGCAAGGTCATACCGGCAACCATGCCGTCCGGTTGTGGCGAGCGTGTTGCCGGATATGGGTAGGGCGATCACGAGCTTGCGATATGGCGTGGTCAGCCCCTGATCAGATCGAGCGATGAGGCTGAGATGCAGGGCGGGCATGCGACCGAGCGCCGAATCTCTCTCACGATGTGATGTGTTCAAGCTCTGCCGCGATCCGGCGGCCAGGAGCGTGCCGTGTACAATCCCTTCTTCTCATCGCTGATGCTGGCCATTGAGGCGCAGCGCGTCATCGAACTGCGGTTGGTTCGTCTAGCCTGGGGCGGTAGCGAAGGACTGGCTGAGGCTCAGTCCATGGTGATTGAGAAGGTTCACGCCGCCGGCGAGGCGATGACGACACTGATGTTCGGCGGCTCGCCCGAAACGGTCATCGCCCGCTACCGTGAGCACGTGGCTGCGAACACGAAGCGTCTCTCCGCTCCGTGAAGGCCGTGCGGCTTCGTCATAGAATGCCTAGCTAGAACGCTTCGCGCTCCAACTCCCGCTGCACTCCACTAAGCCGCCCGACGTGCGCCAAGTGCCGCTGCCGCTACCCTTCGCGGTCAGACTGCCGGCGATCGGCACCTTGTTCGAGCCTTGGGTGATGGTGGCCTGCACGGCGCCGGCCGCCGAGACGCCGCCATCGATGTCGACCTCCTCCCCGGGGATCGACGCGTCGCTGTCCTTGATCTGCACGTTGTAGCTTGTGCTGGCCGAGCAGGGGCCCTCAGTCGTGGTGGCGACGATCGTCCAGGAGCCGTCGAACTGGTTCGGTACCTGCACCTTCTTCGTCGCGGCATCCGCTGGGTGGAAAGCGCCTGCCGTCAGGCAAGCCGCGAGGATCAGGGTCGGGGTACGTGCCACAGACTGCTCCGGAGATCGCGCAGCCGGGGACGGCTACGCCATCGCAGAACGGAGGTGTCAGCTGGATAGTTTCAAACGCTGCCCCGATCCCACTGCGGCCAAAAGACAATACGCTCCAGGGGCCTTTCGCCGAGGGCGGCCTCGGCGAGGGCCGCGACCGTCAGCAACCTTCTATTAACCATAACGGTCGAGGTAGCTTCTGCGATCGGCTGGGGGGCTGAGCGCCGGAAGAGCAGTGCCTAAATCCAGGGTGCGGCCTCGTTGGCGCAGTCGCACCAAGCCCGCACCTGGAACACCAGGGCGGGCTTCTATCGTCAAATCGGGCGACGGAATTGCCTCGCTTCAGGCGAGCGGCTCATCGACCGACATGCCCCACCGTCTTCACCGCGGCATAGGGCGGATCGCCCGCTGGGAAACACGCTCCCCAGCTTCGGCCGGTCGGTCAGATGTCGACCGGCCAAAGCGTCCGCCGTTCCAGACCAGATAGCCGAGGCCGGCGGCCACGCCGGCGAGCGTCGCGATAAGGGCGAACTCGCTCGACATGCCTCCCGCCACGGTGCCTCGCCGCCGCGACTGAAGCGCGTTCGTTTTGGCCCGCACGAACGCCCGTGTGGCAGCGGCAACCTCCTCGGGCGCGAAAAGCATCTGGGCTGCGGGGATCAACTCATGCACGTGGCGATGCAGGTGCTGATCCACGAGGAACGTGACATCCTCAAAGGTGTCGAGCCAGCCAGCCGAGTCCGCCCTACGGCGACGGGCGAGCTGCTGCAGCTGTCGCCTGAACTCAGCGTGGCCGCGGTTCAGGTCTTTGATCAGCGTGCGCGTCTGGCTCTCCCGGCTCAACGGGCCATACAAGCTGGCACCAAGGCCGATGGCATGCAGATCAAGCTCGTCCATGAGATCAGCCAGCATCTGCTCGCGGCTGCCGACCGCTCTGGGATCGTTGAGAGCGTATGGTATCTCACGGATCAGGCCACCAATGTTCTCATGGTCGCGCTCGATGAGTTGCCAAACGTCCATGCACGTCTTCCTTGCCAGTGAAACTACCAGCTCCGAACACCGTGCGCCCGCTGAGCGTTCCTGATCGAGTTCGTGTCGACTCAAGCCGCCACTCAGATGACCGCCTGAGGATGCGGCGATGGCGTGCCAGAGTACCGCTTCGGGTCCTGTGCGCAGCCGGTATGTACCCTGCGATGGGTGAACCTCCGGCGGCGGTGTTCGGCGTATGAACCCGAAAGGACCACCGCACCGTGGCAGGACGGGCATCGCTTCGGCGCCATCACGTAAGCGCTCTTTGCCTCAGCGACGCTGATCTGACGCCAGATACCCTTGATTTTCGCTTCACAGGTCTGATCATCAAGCGTCGCCATGCCCGCGGGGTGCCATGGCGAGATGGCTCGCGCCAGCCTGCGGCCGAGCGGACTGGCGCGACAGAATGGCAGCCCTCAGTTCATCCGCCGACGCCGTTCCCGAACCTCCTGCTGGGCGAGCCTGCGTCCGAGCGCCATCAGCAGCGTGTCCGCCTGTGCCTTCAACTCAGCGTCCTGCAACTCCACGATCGCCTGCTGGGCGGCGATAGCGTGCTCGGCCGCCCGGTCCAGCGGCCGTTCCATCGAAAGGGTTTCGGCTTCGCTGAACGCGTCCTCAGACATCCGCATCTGGGTTATGTCCACCAGGATGCCAGCACCGCCTACCGACCGGCCGAGATGATCGATGCTGAAGTGGCCTCGATCTAGGACCCAGCGCGTCTGGCCATCGGCCGATATCACTCGGTATTCGGCGAGATATGTGCCGCCGTCAGCGCGGCAGCTCCGGATCTGGGCGAAAACGCGCCCGCGGTCATCTGGGTGTATGCTGTCGATGAAGAGCGAGAGCGGCACACCCTGCTTAGCTTCGTCAGGATCGACACCGAACAGCAGCGCCACGAACCCATCGACACGGGCTCGATCGGTCGTCGCACTCCACTCCCACCTACCAATCACGTCGAGCGCATCTAGGGCGTGCTGAAACGCCTTGGGGCAGGTCTGGTGAGCGAGAAGCTTGAGCTTTGACACTGCGGAGCCCGCGGACAGTCTTAAACCTGATCTGTGTAATAGGTGTCAGATCACAACCACACGCCGCATCGAATGCGATATCCTCAACTGTTGCGCGATGGACACTACTTCTGCGGGCGGAAGGTATTATGAATGCATGCAGGTGGCGCAGTCGACGTACACCCGACTGACCTGCCCCCACGAGGTGGTCCGAGTTCAAAATTAGTGCAGGGTCGGCCTCTGCTCTACGGGTAGCTTGGCCGCCGGAGCCGGTCGGGCGAGCGCAGTCGGGCAAGCGGTCGTGGCTGGCACGAACACCTCCGGCGCTGGTGGCTTGTAGCCAAGCGCACCGTGCGGGCGGATCGTGTTGTAGTGCCGACGCCAGCTTTCGATGATGATCTGTGCCTCCTTCAGGGTGTAGAAAATCTCGCCGTTCAGGAGTTCATCCCGCAATCGCGCGTTGAAGCTTTCGACAAAGCCGTTCTCCCACGGTGAGCCTGGCGCGATGTAGGCGGCCT
>NZ_FOCS01000062.1:0-5505 GCF_900110155.1 Methylobacterium sp. UNC300MFChir4.1
AAGGCGATGCTCGAGGACATCGCGATCCTGACCAAGGGCCAGATGATCGCCGAGGACCTCGGCATCAAGCTCGAGAACGTGACGCTCCCCATGCTCGGCCGCGCCAAGCGCGTGCGCATCGAGAAGGAGAACACCACGATCATCGACGGCGTCGGCGAGAAGTCCGACATCGAGGGCCGCATCTCGCAGATCAAGGCGCAGATCGAGGAGACCACCTCGGACTACGACCGCGAGAAGCTCCAGGAGCGCCTGGCCAAGCTCGCGGGCGGCGTCGCGGTGATCCGCGTCGGCGGCGCGACCGAGGTCGAGGTGAAGGAGAAGAAGGACCGCGTCGACGACGCCCTCAACGCCACCCGCGCGGCGGTCGAGGAAGGCATCGTCCCGGGCGGCGGCACCGCGCTGCTGCGCGCCACGGCAGCTGTTCGGGCTCTTTCGAACGACAACCCCGACGTGCAGGCCGGCATCAAGATCGTCCTCAAGGCTCTTGAGGCCCCGCTCCGCCAGATCGCCCAGAACGCGGGCGTCGAGGGCTCGATCGTGGTCGGCAAGATCCTGGCCGATGCCTCCTCGACCTTCGGCTTCGACGCCCAGACCGAAGCGTATGTTGATATGCTTCGGGCCGGCATCGTCGATCCGGCCAAGGTGGTGCGCACCGCCCTGCAGGGCGCGGCTTCGGTCGCCGGCCTGCTGGTGACCACCGAGGCCATGATCGCCGAGGCTCCGCGGAAGGAGGCCCCGCCGATGCCGAGCGGTGGTGGCATGGGCGGCATGGACTTCTGATCTGCCCGACCAAGTCTGGGTGATACTCGATGAGCCGGATGCCGGCTCGTCGGGGGCGCTTCACGTGGGCCGGATGAGGGGACCGGCCCCGCTCCGGTCCTGCGGGTGCACGGGATCGAGGCGTTCCCGTCTATCGGCGCTGTATCATCGAAATCGAAGCCCGCGTCTCGCGCGGTGAGGCGGCTCAAGTCGCGGGAGGCTGCGGCGGCCGATTCCGAAATAAGTCTGAGGGCAACGCACATGCGCATTCTCGTCGGCTGCGAGATGACCTACGAGTTCCCGCAGCCCACCCCCATCATCGCGACGCTTAACATCCACGCATCGCGCTTCTCGGATCTCGAACGACCCGACTACTTAATCACGACCCCCGCTGTACCGGTCCAGGGCTACCGTGACAGTTTTGGGAACTGGTGCAGCCGCATGGTTGCCCCGGCTGGCCGCTTCAAGCTGCGGACCGACACGATCGTGCGGGACCCCGGCGGCGGCGACCCGGAGGTCTTCAACGCTGGGGAGACCGCCATCGAGACGTTGCCGTCGGACACGGTGCTGTTCCTCCTCGGCAGTCGGTACTGTGAGACCGATCGTCTGTCATCGATCGCCTGGGATCTGTTCGGCCACCTGCCGCCGGGCTGGGGGCGTGTGCAGGCGATCTGCGACTACGTCCATGATCGAATTACCTTCGGATACGAGCATGCGCGGGCAACGCGGACGGCCTTCGATGCATTCGAGGAGCAGCGGGGCGTCTGCCGTGATTATGCGCATCTGGCGATCGCGTTCTGCCGGTGTCTCAACATCCCGGCACGCTACTGCAACGGATATGTCAGCGACATCGGTCTGCCGCTGCCCCATGCGCCCGGCGATTTTGCCGCCTGGATGGAGGTCTTTCTCGGGGGCCGCTGGCACACATTTGATCCGCGCAACAACAGTTCACGCATCGGTCGGATTCTGATCGCCTATGGTCGGGACGCCGCGGATGTCCCGTTGACGCTGACCTTTGGCCCCAACGAACTCGTCGCGTTCCACGTGACGACGGAAGAAGCGCCTCCAATATAACCGCGAACTTCTGAATGAGGCGTTGGCTGCTTGCAGCCGTTGACCGTTTGACTACAAAAGCTATCAAGCCGCATCCAAGATACCGCGAATTCGTGTCGCGTCCTCGATGCAGGTCGATAAATGCAGCACTGATGTCTGCTTGTCGGGCGTTCTTCAAACAAGTTGAATGGCCGACTTGGGCGCGAAGCCGAACGCCCGGTTCTGCGCGCGTTGCCGATCCGGCATGACTCGGTCTGGCCGAAAGCTGCCGGTCCGCTTAGGAGAAGAGCAGCTCCGGAAGCGGACGTACCTTCACCGGCCCATTACGGTGACGCGGCGGTTCCTTGCAGGTCTCCCACACACGGACATCAGCTCGACGCCAGGAACGCGGTCTAAGTCGATCGTCGTAGCGTTTTGGGTCAGAACCGCACCGTGAACGACCCTGTGAAACGCCGTGGCGATCCTGGGTAGACGCGGAATACGTTGAGCGAGCTCTCGTAGTAGACCGTGTTGAAGATGTTCTCGACGTTGAGACCGAAGCGGAGGTTCTCGTAGCGGTAGTACGCCAGCGCGTCGGCCGCGACGTAGGCCGGCAGCACGAAGCCGGATCCGGCCGCATCGCCGGGACGCTCGCCGACGCCGCGCACGCCGCCCCCGATGCCGAACCCCTTCCAGTTCCCACCCTGTACCTCGTACACGGCGAGCAGGCTTCCCGAGTGGCGCGGCACGTTGATCAGTGGCGCGCCCACCGGCAGCACGTTGTCCTTGGTCACGACCGCGTCGGCATAGACGTAGCCGGCCAGGATCTTCAGCTCCGGAGAGAGCTGCCCCTGCGCCGTCAGCTCGAAGCCCTGGCTGCGCACGGCGCCTGCCGCGAGCGAGAAGCCGCTGTTGTTCGGGTCCGGGGTCAGAACGTTCTGCCGGTCCACCCGGAAGGCCGCCGCGGTGAGCAGCAAGTTGCCCCCGAACAGCTCGGCCTTGGCACCGATCTCGTAGCCTTGGCCGGTCTCCGGCTTCAGCGGCCTTCCGGGCGACACGGCCGCAGCGTCAGGGCCGATGTTGGGCCGGAAGCTCGTGCCGACGTCGGTGTAGAGCGAGAGCCATGGGACCGTCTGGTAGATCAGCCCGGCCCGCGGCGAGGCTGCGACCCGAGACTGGTCCGCCTGGCTGCGCGGGATGCGCTCGCGGAAGGAGTCCTCGAAGAGGTCGAGCCGCGTGGCCACCAGCGCCCTCCACTCCGGGCTCAGCACGATCTGATCCTGGGCGTAGAGGGCGGTGTTGGTGACCCGCTCCAGGTTGTTGCGCGGGATGGTCAGCGGCGGCAGCGCCTGCCCGTAGACGGGCGCGTAGATGTCGAGGGCGTAGGGGCTCGTGCGGAAGTTCGAGCGCAGGTACAGGGTCCGGCTATCGGTACTCTCGCGCTCGAAGCCGAGCAGGAGCGTGTGGCCGATCCCGCCCGTGTCGAAGCGCCCGATCAGGTCCGCCTGCCCGACCGCGACGTCCCAGCGGTAGTCGCGCACGTTCCGGTCTCGGGCCACCGTCCGGTTGTCGGAGGCGATAGAGCGGATCTCAGCGGACTCACCGTTCAGCGTTCCGGTGGCGAAGTGCGTCGCCAGACGCATGTGCCAGTCCTCGCTGAAGCGATGGTCGATGCGCGCCTGCAGGATGTTCTGGGTCTGGTAGGTGCTCTGCTCCGGCTCCCCGAGGAAGCGCGAGATCGGCAGGAAGCCGAGCTGCTTGTTGATGGCGATCACGCCCCGGTCGAAGACGATCCGGTTGCGCTGAATGTCGGCCTCGACGGTGATGCGCGTGTCCGGCGTGATCTGCCAGCTCACCACCGGAGCGACGAGCAGCCGGTCGCTGTCGACGAAGTCGCGGAAGCTGCCGGCACCCTGGGCCGCGAAGTTGAAGCGGTAGAGGACGGTGCCGTCATCGGTGAGCGGACCACCAGCGTCGACGGTCCCGCGGGTCAGCCCGAACGAGTCGACTTGGTTGCCGAACTCGACGAAGCGCTGGGCGGTGGGCTGCTTGGTGATGATGTTGACAAGCCCACCCGGATCGCTGCGTCCGAACAGGCCGGCGCCCGGGCCCTTCAGAACCTCGATACGCTCGATGTTCTGCGCATCGGGCGGGGGCGGCGTACCACGATTAAGGGGGAACCCGTTCTGGTAGATCTCCGAGGTGGTCACCCCGCGGATAGCGTAGCTGAAGATGCTCAGGCCGCCGAAGTTGTTCTGCTGCGCCACGCCCGGCAGGTAGTTGAATACCCGGTCGACGCGGGTGGCGGCGAGATCGGTGATGGCCTCGCGCGGCGCGACCGTGACAACCTGGGGGACATCCAGCTGCGGCGTGTCAGTCTTGGTGCTGCTGACCGCCCGCCCGGCTCCGTAGCCAGGCGTGGGGCCAATCAGGCCGATCGTGCCGGCGGCGGTCGTCGTGCCGGACGGAGCGCCGGTCCCGGCCGCCTCGACCGACAGCTCCTCCAACGCGACGCTTTCCTGCGCCCGCACCTCGCTTGATGGCGCACCTGCCGCGAGCACGGCCGCGAGGGCGAGACCGGTGCCGTTTGGCGCACGATGTGACGGGCGGGTCACCCGCCGACGGACAGGGGCACGGGCCGGATGGAGCACCCGCATCATCACGTCCGGATATGCTCGTGGGGATGGGGCGTGTGCCCGTGCGGGTGGTCCACGACCTCGATCCGCGCCGGGATGATCGACAGGCTGTCGTGGCGCACGCCGCGCTGTGTCGCGATTGCGTCGACGAAGGCGTGGATCTCCCGGACACGGCCGCGCAGGACCAGGGTGTGCAGCGCCGCCTCGTGGTCCAGTGGCACCTGCACCTGCGTGATGACGAGGTCATGCCTTGCCCGCTGTTCCTCCGCGAGGCGCTGCCCAAGGTCTCGCACGCCGGCTTCCGCCACGAAGGTGAAGGTCGCCACGCAGGCATGGTCGGGATCGCGCTCGCGGCGCGCCTCCGCGAGGCCCCGGCGCAGCAGGTCGCGCATCGCCTCCGAACGGCCTGCGTAGCAGCGGACCTCCGCGATCCGGTCAACGGCGTCGACGAGTTCGTGGTCCAGGGTGACGGTAATCCGCTGCATCAGCTTGCACCCGCTGGGAAGGCCGGGAGGACGGCGTCGACGAGCTCGCGCGCGGCCGGATGCTCGAGCTCAAGCCTCGGTCGACACGGCGACGAGTCGACGACCCGCCCGTCGTCGAGAACGACGACCCGATCCGCGAACCGGCGCGCCAGACGGATGTCATGCGTGACGAGCAGGAAGGCGGTTCCCTGTTCATGTCGCAGGACGGCGAGGCGGTCGAGGATCTCGATCTGTAGCGGCGCGTCCAGGTTCGAGACCGCCTCATCGAGCACGACGAGCGCAGGGCGGGTAGCCAGCGCCCTGGCGAGGCCGACGCGCTGCACCTGGCCGCCGGAGAGCTGGCTCGGGAGCCGCCCGATCACGGATCGGTCGAGACCGACGAGAGACAACAGCGCATGGACCCGTGCTCGCCTCTCCGTCGCCGAGAGGCCGGTCAGATGCCGCAACGGCTCCGCAATCGTGCGGCCTACCGTATGGCGCGGGTTCACCGCCGAGAGCGGGTCCTGAAGAACCATCTGGACCGCCGACCTGAATGCTCGCCGCCCCGCGTCGTCGAGCCTGGCTAGACCCATTCCGCGAAACCGCACGACACC
>NZ_FOCS01000061.1:0-5589 GCF_900110155.1 Methylobacterium sp. UNC300MFChir4.1
GCCGTCGAGGAGGGAGTTCAGGCTCGAGGAGCGTCCGTCGAGGGCCTGGGAGGTGAAGAAGTTGGTCGGGTTGTCGAGGGCGGAGTTGACGGTCTTGCCGGTCGCGAGCCGGTTCTGGGTGGTCGCCATCAGCTGGGCGGTGTCCTGCAGCGAGAGCAGGTTCTGGCGCGTCGCGGCCGACAGGGTGATGGAGGACATGGATCGCTATCTTTCCAACCGGAGCAACCCGATTCTCGGGGATGACTAAGAATACCGGTTAGGGTTAAGTCCGGATTAAGCGCGCGAGTATTTTCGCCGCGCCGGTAGCGTTACCGGGAAATTTACGGCCCGCGCGCGCAAGCCAGTCCCGGACGGCATCGATCAGGGGCGTCCCGACCAGGAGGTCATCGGAGACTTGAAGCGGCGGGAGTCCATCCCGTCCGGCGCGGGCGGATCAGGCGATCCGGCCGCCGCCTCGCGCCGCGGGACGGATTCTCAGTCCGGCGCGTAGCCGAGCATCCCTTCGGACACGTGACCCTCACAGTCTGGGACGGTCGACACGAAATGATCGCGGCCTCCGGCGATGCAACGGTAGATCGGGTGGCTCGCCGGCCTCTGCGCCTCGTAGACGTAGCCGGTCTGCCCGAGCGGCGTCTGGCCCTCGCATCGCGGGTCGCGGCTGAGGAAGTGGTCCTGTCCCGCCGCGCAGCTCATCAGCATCGCGGTCCCGGGCGCCGGGAGCGTCAACACGGTACCGAGGCTGCGCTCGATCGTGTAGCCCGGCCCGATATAGCCGGTCGTCACCCAGTGGCCGCCGGGCCCGAAGGCGCGCCGCAGGGGAAGGCGGTCGGCGCCCTTCGGCCGCCGCGCCTCGGCGATCCGCCACGTGCCGGGATAGGGGTCACCCCCTGAGAAGAAGACCGTGATGTCCGGCAGGAACGGCGTCAGGAACCCCGCCCCGTCGCGCTGGAAGCCGGGACTGTGGTTCAGGTAGAAGCCCGTGACGTCGGAGTTCAGGTAGCCCAGGGGTGTCCACGCCGCCGGCGCCCCGCTCAGCACCGCCTTCAGGGGCATCCTGAACAGCCCCATCTGGTAGGTTTCCCGGTCGGGATTGCGCCCCGGATCCTTGCAGGCCACCTGCTGGCACACGCGGCCCGGCAACCCGGTGATGACGTAGACCTCGCCGGTCTTGGGATCGTAGGCGAAATCCGAGTTCGGGTTGATCGTCGAGCCGTCGGTCGTGGCGTTGGGGACTCGCGCCGGCGCCCCGAAATGCACGCCGTCGGCCGTGTGCCGGACGTAGAGGTCCCCGAAGCCCGGCACGCCCTGCGGCCCGGTGAGATCCGTGGTGAAGACGAACAGGCCGGACCGGCCGTCCGAGAAGGTCGCCGGCTGGCCCGTGCCGTAATTGCCCTGCGCGACGACCGGGTTGATCGGCTTGATGACCGGTTCCGGGTAGTCGACCCACGTCACCTTGTCGTTCGAGAAGGCGAGGCCAGTCTGGTTGTTGTTTCCGGGCAGGTTGTCGGCGCCCGAATAGTACATCGCGTAGGCGTAGGTCTGCCCGTCCGCCGGGTTGACGAAGCGGCCCCGGATCACGCTGGGATCACAGACGTACTGCCGGTTCCAGGAGTTGGGCGTCGGCTGGAACACGATCCGCGCCGGCGAGAAGCCGGTCTGCGGCGTGTAGGAGCGATGGAAGATGACGTCCGTCTTGCCCTGACCGCACCACCAGATGTCGGTGGTCCCGTTCTCGGTGATGACGCTCGGCGCGTAGTTGTAGCCGGCCGGATTGGCCTCGTTGACGAACAGCGGTTGCGCCTCCGGCCCCTTCCAGCCGGCCTCGCCCGCGACCGGGACGGCGAGCACCGCCAGGAGCATCCCGACGCGAGCGCCCTTCCGCGCAACGCGAACCGGCAGCATCCTCATTCCCATCGCTCCCACCGGTACGCTCCTGGCTCCGAGATGCCGAGACATTCCGGCGGCGTGCTGACGACCGGAATGTGGCCGTCTGATATCCGGCGGCTCGGACCGGCGGCTCCGATCGTGTCCCGACGCGTCTCCCGCGGACGCGATCACGCGCCCTGCGCGGGCGGGACCGCGCGGCGGCAGACCGGCCGCAGGGCGCGGTCGAGCAGCGATTGCCGCCCGAGGATCATCTCGAAAAAATCGTACTCCCCCGGCCTGAAATTGGCTTTCAGGAACTGGAAGTGCATGTGGAAAGGCTTGAGGCGCAGGCGCTTGTAGTCGTCCTCGGGTATCCTGTCCTTGACCCCGGCGGAACGGATGAGCGGGTTGCAGGCCAGGAAGGCGGGTCGTCCGAATCCGAGATCGAAGATCGGATTGAAGCCGTAGCAGTTGAGCCAATCCTGGGGGGCCTGGTAGTCGCACCAGACGATGCGGTCGCTGAAGACGAGGGTCGCGATGTCGTCGCGCAGCGCGCGGGCCTCGTGCTGGAGCGCCACGAAGGGCAGCCCCGAGCCGAGCGTGACGAGCGACAGGCGCGGATGCCCTCGATCGTCGGTCCCGAGGCGCGCGAGGACCTGCGCGGCGACCTCGACCGCCATGGCTGCGCCGAGGGAATGGCCGACGATCATGACCTCGTCGGGCGCGTCCGCGGGGTTCGCGCGCCAGTGGGCCAGTTCGGCCAGGACACGGTCCCGGAAGGCCGCGACCCGGTCCGCGTAATCCGGCCGCCGACCGGTCGCGTGCTGCCAGAAGAAGATCCGGATGCTCAGGATGTGCCAGAAGAACAGGCGCCCGAGCGCCTTCTTGGCGCCGTACAGGAGCGCGAGCGCCGCGGCCGCGAGAAGCAGCGCCACGCCGACCGTTTCCGTCGGCGCCGCCGGGCTGACGGCAGCGTAGATCGCGGTGCCGAGCGCGATCAGGAGCGCCGGGGCCACGAAGGCGACGAAGAACGGGAAAGCGGTCAGTACCGTGTAGGGCCATCCGAACCGGGACGTTTTGAAGACCAATCCCTGTGCGAGCCCCGCCGCGACGCTCCGCGCCAGCAGAGCCAGCTTGCGCGACACGGGACGCGCGAGATCCGCATGGACGATATCGCTCCAGATCAGGGTCTCGCAGCGGACCGCCGCACCGTCGCCGTCGGCGGGCGCGTCGACCGTCCAGCTCCGGGTCAGACCATCCGGATCGGTCCGGATCTCCGAGACCGCGCGGGGCATCGCCCCGAACCGGGTCGCGTGACGGTGAAGCTCCCGCTTGAAGAAGGCGGGGAAGCGGATGCCGCTGCGGGCGTCGAATCCGTGAATGAAAAAGACATGTCGCCGCGCCACCGGTGCCGGATGAAGGTCTCTCAACTTGAAGGGCGTGAACGATAAGTAGCCGCGGACCATGTGATCGATCGAGGACGAGAGCACGAGAGGGATTCGTGGCGGTCGACGGCGCCCGCAGGGGCGGCTCCATTGCACCATCGCGGAGGGCTCCACAACAGCGCACCGGCGAATCTGGTTCCGCCACCGGCCAGCATTCATGATCCGGGCGGCATTCCCGGCACTGTCGCCCGGCAACACCGGCGGCGCCGAAAATCCGTTTCGCGCTCGGGAGGGACTGGACTTGGGAAAACTGAGCCTCCTACGGTGCGGGACGCGGGGGCGGTGTTCAAGATTCGTATGGGTTTGTCAGAGGCCGTGAGGGCGCTCCGCAGCGGCGCCCTCCGCCGTCACAAGATCGGCCATATCCAGGCCGTCTTCGACGCTGCGCCGAGCGGCTGCGTGGTGCTCGCCGGCGACTCGCACGCGGCTCACATGCCGCGGCCGGTCGTTTCCCGTCCCGTGCTGAATGCCGGGCTCGCGGGCGCGACGGCCTGCACCTACCGCCGGGCCCTCGACCTGCTGCGTGCGCCCCTGCCGGCCTTCCTGGCGGTCCTGTTCGTCGGGACCAACGACATCTGCTCGCCGTCGGCGCTCGGGCGATCGGCGACGGCCGATTTCTCCGACCACGCGGATCGCATCGTCGACCGCTTCCAGGCCTTCGCCCTCGACACGCTGGTCTCGGCGCTGCCGCCGACGCCGGTCTCGAGGGTTGCCGAGCGCGATCCCGCCGCGGTCGAGGTCTATTCCGATCTCCTCCGCGCCGTCTGCGCACGCCGGGGAGTCTCGTTCTTCGACCCGTTCGCGGCGCTGCGCGGAGCGCGCTTCGGTCTCGCCGAGGACGAGGCCTTCGTGGAAGGGACGCATCTGCGGGATTACGCGGCCGTCGCCGCGCGCGTCGCCGGCCTGATCCGTGACCGGTACGGTCTCGATCATTATCTGGAGAGCCCGCTCCCGGGCTTCGATGAGGCCTATTACAGGAGCTGGTACGCCGACACGTGCCAGTATCCCCACGGTCCGGCGCGACACTACCTCGATCTCGGCTGGCGCGAGGGCCGTGACCCGAGCGGCCATTTCAGCACCGACGGGTATCTCGACGCGAACCCGGATGTTCGCGTGGCCGGCGTCAACCCGCTCGTTCACTTCCTGGAGGTCGGCTTCGCGCAGGGGCGGACCGGCTGGCAGAAGGCGCGCACGCATCCGACGCGCTATCGCGGCGTCGACCCGGACACCTGAGGGCAGCGCCGCGGGCCGGCAGCGCGCACGCCATCGTGACCGCCGCCGCCGCGAAGCTGACGCAGGACGGTGTACGCATGTGATCATGCGCCTCCTCCTCGCCGTCCCACTCCTCGTCCTCATCGCCACCGGAGCGTCGGCCGGAGAGCCGCTCCTCGACGGACCCGTCGTCGCCGGCGGCTTCGGGATGGGCGGGTCGGACTATTACGGCGATGTCCACAGCCGGATGCCGTTCACCGGCGAGGCACCGCCGCGGCCGGTCGGGATGGCCGACATCGTGCGCGTCCGGGCGGCCCGCGCGCGCGCCGCGACCGCGTCCCGGCGACAGGCGCCGCATCGGCCGGCGCATCGCGGCTGAGTGTCTCCGGCCTCTGCCGATCCGGACCAGCCGGACAAGGAGAGTGCGGTCCGAATGATCGGGCCGTAGCCGTAGGAGGACGGTCGGAGCGGCGGATCAGTGCCGGTATCGTTCGGCCAGGGCCATGAGGGCCTGGGCGAGCTCGGTGAGGTTTGCGGAGGCGGCCTCGACCTGCCGCGTGCCGGCCGCGGTCTGCTGGCTGGCCTGGCGGATGTTCTGCAGCGCCCCCATCACCTGCTCGATGCCCAGCTGCTGCTGGTTGGTCGAGGCCACGATCTGCTGGAACGTCTGCACGTTCTCCTCCACCCGCGCGGTGATCTCCTCGATCGTGCGCTGCGTCGTGTCCGAGCGCGTCTTGCCCGCCGCCGCGCGCTTGACCGCCTCCTCCGTCAGCATCACCGACGTGTTGATGCCCCGCTGGATCTCGCCCAGGATCCCCCGCACCTGCCCCGTGGCCGCCTTGGCCTGGTCGGCCAGGAGCTTCATCGCCGAGGCCACCACCGAGAAGCTGCGCCCGCTCTCGCCGGCCGCGGCCGCCTCGATGGCGGCGTTCAGCGCCAGCAGGTGCGTGCGCTCCGAGATGTCGTTGACCGTCTCGATGATGTCGCCGATCGTCTGGGTCTTCTCCGACAGGCTGACGATGTTGCCGGCCACCGCCTCCGCCTGCTCGCGGATCGCGTCCATGGC
>NZ_FOCS01000059.1:0-6929 GCF_900110155.1 Methylobacterium sp. UNC300MFChir4.1
TTGTTCCGGTTACGGCCGAAGTCGAGGTACTGGGCGTCGGCCTCGACACCGATCACGAGGCCGGAGCCGGGGGTGATCTGCCAGTTGTAGCCGATCTGGCCACCGCCGGAGAAGCCGTCCTGGCTGCGGTTGCGGAAGGAGGCGACGGTGCCGGGGGCGGCGTAGGGGAAGGGGACGGCGAAGGTGTTGCCGGTGTTGCGGTCGCTGGCGTCGAAGGCGTAGCCGGCGTTGATACCGAAGTAGGCGCCGGTCCAGGTGAAGACCGGGACGGGGGTGAACACCGGCGGCGGGGCGGCGCGGCGCGGCAGGTCGGCGGCCGAGGCGGCGCCGGTGAGGGCCGTGAAGGCGGCCAGCGAGGCCAGGAGCTTGGTCATGTCGGTGTCCCGAATGTGTGATCTGGCGGTGTGGCTACCGATCACCGGGGGAAATGGCTGTAGTTTTGAGGTCACACCGCCTGTCGAAGGCCCGAAATGCCAGAGTAAAGCATCCTTCAAGACGCGACGAAGCGCGGAAATACAGCGCGCATTACGCGGGCGAGCGCGACAACAACGCGGCGGCGTTTTGGTTGCATCGAAATGTCGGGTCGGCACCGGGTGTGACGGGCGCGCCACACCCGGTTCCGGTCGGCCGCCGGACTGCGCGGCGGCGATCCCGATCGCTCCCGCGGGATCCCGACACCGGCCTGGGCGACCCGGCAAGGTGCCGGAACGCCCTCGCCGCCGCGAGACAGGTTTTCATCCCGCGGATCCCGATCGAGGGTCCGATCACCCGCGCGTCCCGGGCCGCGATCCAAAGTTATGACTCCTGTTACCAACGGGAAAATAGATGGACTCGACAGTCGTCGTCGCGACGACCGCGCGATGGGAACCGGGGCGCCATGCATGTGAGAGTTCGCCTCGACGGCGCGAACCCGCGGCGCTGGCACGTCGCGCTGCTGGACCGGCTGTCCGGCCTGCCGGGCATCGCGGCGGTGAGCGTCGACGCCGCGCCCGGTCTGGACGGGTGGCCGGCACAGGCCGACCTGCTGTTCCGCCTGGAGGCCCTGATCTTCCGGCTGGCGCCGAACGGGTCGCGGCCCGTGCCGCCCGCCGATCTCGCGGCCTGGACCCGTCCCGGGACCCCGGACCTCGTGCTCGACCTGTGCGGCGACGCGGCCGCCTCCTGCCCGGTCTGGCGCGTGGCCTACGACGGCGGCCTCGGCGAGGCCGGCCTGCTCGCGAGCCTGCTCGCCGGCCGGGTCCCGCAGCTCGACCTCCTCGAAGGCGGCACCGTCGTCGCCGCGGGTCGCCTCGGCTCGGACTACCGGGGTTCCATCGCCGTCTCGTTCGAGGATGCCCTGTCGCGCACGGCGACGCTCGTCGCCGCCGCCCTGCGGGCCCGGTCGGACGGCCGCGCCTTCGCGGCGACGCCCGCCACGGCTGCGGCCGCGCCCGTCCGTCCGGCGCGGATCCTGGCGTCCCGGCCGGCGCGGCTCGTCGCCCGGAGCCTCGTCGGCCGCTTGTACAGGCTGTGCTACCACGCCCCACACTGGCGCACCGGGTGGCGGACCCTCCGCGGGCCGGACCTCGTCGCGCTGGGCCGCCATCCCGCGGAGGGCTGGCAGGTGCTGCCCGACGACGGGCGGCGCTTCTACGCCGACCCGTTCCCCCTCGCGGTCGACGGGACGACCCACGTCTTCGTGGAGGAGTTTCCGCACGCGACCGGCAAGGCGATCATCTCGGCGGTCCGCTTCGGGCCGGACGGGCCCGAGGGGCCGCCCGTCCCGGTGCTGGAGGAGCCGCACCACCTCTCCTACCCGTTCGTGTTCGCGCGCGCGGGCTCCGTCTGGATGGTGCCGGAGAGTTCCGCGGCCGGCACGGTCGATCTCTACCGGGCGACCCGCTATCCGGGCGGCTGGGTGAAAGAGGCGACGCTCCTCTCCGGCGTGGTCGCGAGCGACGCGACGCTCCTCGAGCACGGCGGCCGCTGGTGGATGTTCGCCACCGTCCGGGACGCGCCCGTCGGCGCCCCGCCCGGATCGGGCTGCCACCACGACGCGCTGTATCTCTGGTCCGCGCCCGACTTCCGGGGGCCGTACGCGCCGCATCCGGCCAATCCCGTGCTGGTCGACCCGTCCTTCGCCCGGCCCGCGGGCCGGATCGTCGCGCGCGACGGGGTCCTGATCCGGCCGGTCCAGGATTGCGCCCACGGTTACGGACGCGCCCTGTCGCTGGCGCGCATCGACCGGCTCGACCCGGAGGGGTTCGCCCAGACCATCCTCGACCGGATCGAGCCCGGCCCGGCTTGGCCCGGCAGCTGCCTCCACACGCTGAACACGGGCGGCGGGATCGAGTGCATCGACGGCTCCGGTCGGGCCTCGCGTCTCAGGGCGTATCTGAGCGCGCGGTCCGACGCCTAGGCCGGGCCGCGGCGGAAGCTCGGCCGTCCGGAACCAGCCGCCGCGATCCGTGTTCGCTCACGAACGCGGAGACCCGTTGCCCCCATGATCATGATCCTCATCTGCTTTCTCGCGCCGTGGCTCGCCATGTTCCTGCGCGGAAAGGTGTTTCAGGGCATCCTCTGCATCATCCTCCACCTGACGATCATCGGATGGATCCCGGCGACGATCTGGGCGCTCGTCGTCACCCGCAAGGAAGCGGCCTGACCGGGGCGGAGCGGCCGGGATCGGCGGCTCCGCCGCGCGGTCCGATCCCCGCATACGGGAACGGCGGGGCTCTCGCCCCGCCGTTCCCGCCGTCCGTTCGGGCAGTCCGTCGCCCGGGCGGCCCCGAGGGCCGCCGCGGCTCAGAAGCCCATCAGCACCCCGGCCGAGCCGGTCACCGTCATCGCGAGGCCGCCCAGGAAGGCGCCGATCATCGCGTAGGAGAAGCCCTTCAGGACCATGTCGTGCACTCCTTTCATCAAGCGGCGGGTCCTCAGCCGGACCCGGTCGGTTCGTCTGCAATGATGATGCCGGATCAGCCGGGCGCGTGCGGTGCGAAGAGTCACGCTGCACCGCGGAACCGTTCGGCGCGCGTTCAGGCGGTCCCGGTGAGCGGGCCGGCCGACGGGTCCGTCTCGCTCACGCGAAATGGGCCGGCAGGCTGAGGGCCTGCGCGTAGGTCACGAGGGCGACCGCGCCGGCGATCAGGGTCGCCGCCAGGGCGATGCGGTTGGTCCAGGTCATCGTCGTCTCCATCGGGTTCGCGACTGTGTTCGCGGTGTGATCCCGATGTACGCCCAAGCTTTCGGGCCCGGCGTGTCCCGGAACACCCGCGGTCGCCGGAGCCGCTCGGAACCGTTGCGGCGGCGTTCCCGCAATTGCGTCCGGGCCGCTCCGACCACTCGGGAATCGGGAGCGGCGCCCCGTCTGCGTTAGGCGGCTTGCGGCCCCGATGCGCCGTCCTTCGCCGCGGCGCGCAGGGCGGCCGGGCGCGCCCGGCAGCGGTCCAGATAGGCATCGAGGGCCGCGCTCGGCGGGAAGGCCGCGCGGCCGAAGCCCAGGGCGCTGCCGATCAGGATGTCGGCGCCGGAGAACCGCGCGCCCATCACGTAGGGGCCGCGCGCCAGGGCGGCTTCCAGGCGGTCGACCACCGCCGCGTGGTTCCGGCGCTTCTGCGGCGATCCCGCGAGCTCACCCGTCAGGCCGGCGAACAGCGCGGGCTCGAACTCGGCGACGTACCAAGCCAGCCACGTCAGGTACGCGCCGCGCTCGGGAGCGCCCACCGCCGGCGCCAGCCCGGCTTCGGGGAACGTCTCCGCCAGGTAGAGCACGATCGCCTGGGACTCGGTGACCAGACCGCCCGCGTGCAGGACGGCCGGGACGCGCTTGTCGGGATGCGGGTTGGCGGCGTCCGGCACGCCCTCGCCCGTCATCGGCCGGAAGATCGAGACCGGCGCGATGGTGTAGGGAACCCCCATCTCCTCCAAGAGCCAGACGATGCGCGAGGAGCGCGATTGCGGGGCGTGGTACAGGGTGATCATGGCGCGGTTCCTGTCGGCACGGCGCGCGGGATGGCCGTGGCGGGAGGACTTGTAGGGACGCCCTGCTGACAGCATTCTGTCAGCAGGAGTCGGTGGATGCGGCGCGCGGACAGGCTGTTTCAGATCATCCAGATCCTGCGTCGCTCGCCGCGCCCGGTGACGGCCGCCGAGATCGCCGGAGAGCTGGAGGTCTCGGTCCGCACGGTCTACCGCGACGTCGCCGACCTCGTCGGCCAGCGCGTGCCGATCCTGGGCGAGGCCGGGCTCGGCTACGTGCTCGGCGAGGCGTTCGACATGCCGCCGCTGATGCTGACGCCCGACGAGATCGAGGCGGCCGTCCTCGGCGCGCAGTGGGTCGCGGGACGGGGCGAGCCGGTCCTCGCCAAGGCGGCGCGCGATCTCATCGCCAAGATCACCGCCGTGGTCCCCGAGCGCCTGCGCCCGCTCATCGCCGATCCGTCGATCGGCACGCCGACGGCGTTCGCGCAGGCCGCGGACGGGATCGACGTCGCTCGCGCGCGGACCTGGATCCGCGAGGGCCGCAAGATCCGCATCCAGTACCGCGACGTCCGCGGCGATCCGAGCCGGCGCGTGATCTGGCCGGTGATCGTCGGGTTCTTCGATCAGGCCCGGATGGTGGCCGGCTGGTGCGAGCTGCGCGGGGCGTTCCGGCACTTCCGCACGGACCGGATCACGGACGCCGAGTTCCTGGAGGAGCGGCACGGCCTCCGGCCCGCCGTCCTGCGGGCGCGCTGGAAGCGGAGCCTGCCGGACCGGCAGGAGGCGGCGAACCCCGCCGCGCCGGCCGCGCCGTAGGGCCGGATGACAGGGCCACGCGGAATGACCTGGCGACCCCGGTAGGGCTCGAACCTACGACCTGCCGCTTAGAAGGCAACGGAGTGCTGAACCAAAACAGGCTTCATTCCGACAGGTTCGCGGTTTGCCCTCACACAGAAATGATTGGCGAATTTGGCCTTGTCGGAACGGCCAAGAGCCATTTGCCGAGCTTGCTGAGGAGTAGCTGAGTCGCCTTCACCGCGCTCGCTACCACCGACCGCTACCAGATCCTGGTGGCCTGCCCCGCCCTCACCCGTTTCACAGCTTGAGAGGAGCCATCATGTCGAACGTCATCACCCTGCCGACCCGTTCGAAGCCGGCCTCGACAGCGCACTACGAGGAGATCGCCCTGTACGGGCACGCCGGCCCGTTGATCGTCTCCCTCGCCCGCCGCACGGACGAGCCGACCGGACTGATCCACGTCGTGCTGCTCGGCGCCTCCGTCGGCCTGGAGATCGTCGCCAGCCTGCCGGACGACGAGAAGGGCCGCGCCATCGCCGACTTCGTCGGGCCTGCCGTCCTGCGCACCGCTGAACTGGTCGAGACCGAGCTTGCCGCCCAGCCGGAGGCTTGCTGATGACCGAGCCCCCCATGCTCCATCCCGGCCGCACGTCGGCCGAACGCCGCGTCTTCGACCGCATCGGCTGCGGCGGGCAGCGCACGGCTCGCCCACCTCATACCTCCGAAGTGAGTAGGCCCTCGCACAGGCGAACCTCAGCAAGCGCGCTACTTTGGGGGCATTGGTACCGGTGGAGCTGCCCGTGTCCTCGCCACTCGAAAACATCTTGCTCGAAGAGCTCCGCGACCTGACGGTGCGTTTCGAAATTCTGCAGTCGGCTCTCGGTATGACCATATCGTTGATGGCCGACGAACAGCGAGTGGCGATCATCAAAATGCTGGCTGAAAATCTCAAGTTAGTAGGTAGCGAAGATCCTCGCGGTGTGGCCGGGGCGACCGTGAAGGATCTGATTGACCTCGCGCTATTGCCTCCGGATGTAGTTCAAGGACGACAGACGGGCAGTCAATAATCGATACGGCTGAGTTCGCGAGCGAGGCGGGTGCGTGGGTATGACTGCCTCACGCGTGTTCGCGATAGGCATTCTTGGAGCTGTGCTGACTGGCAGTTGCTCACACGAAGTGCGGCGGCAGGATCATGAACTGTGCGTGCACGATCAGGCTGAACGCCATGGCAGCCGTCACGACAGCGTCGACGAGACGGTTCGTCAGGGTGATCGGCTTGGTCATCATGCCTCGTCAGCTCGGCTATTCCGAGGCCGCCTTATGGCCAAGCTGAATGTCGCGAGGATTGCTCCAATTGTTGCTTGAAGGTGTGCGGCTGGACGTGCACCAACCAGAGCGCTCACACGTCCGTCTCACGCTTCACGACTGCATCCTCGTCAGTGCCCTTCTGCGTCAAGCCGACATCCGGGCCTTCCAGCGGGTCTGAGGGTGCCTTGGGGCTGATCGGACGAATGGATTTCTGTTCGGCGCCAACTCGGGCCCAGCGCTCGGCGTCGTACTCGGCGTCTGCGAGATCCTGCGTGTTCGAGGTTAGTGGTTCATCGGGCATCAGACGCTCTCCGTGTGCAGGAGTAACACAGCGAGTGTCAGAGCAGGTCCGGACGCCGCATCGATGCGAGTTGACCGGGTTCGAGGCTGGAGAGGCGTTGCTGTGATTTGCCCCTGCCTCGCATACGAAAACGGCGGGGTTCGCACCCCGCCGCTCATCCACTCGCTGATCTCGGCGGCCGCTGAGGCCGCGTGTAGTCCGAGGCCCTTACAGGCCCATCAGCACACTGGCCGAGCCAGCGACAGTCATCGCGAGGCCGCCCAGGAAGGCGCCGATCATCGCGTAGGAGAAGCCCTTCAGGACCATGTCGTGCACTCCTTTCATCAAGCGGCAGGCCTGCAGTCAGGCCCGGTGAGTTCGTCTGCAACCAAGATGCCGGATCGGCTCCGTGCGTGCGGTGCGAAGAGTCATATTGCACCGCGGAATAACCCTATGCAGACCGATCATGACAGTTCGAGAACAAGCTGATCCGCCCCCAGTGAAGTGGTCCGCCCTGAGGTATGGCTTTCGGGCCAGGACGAGGACGGACAGATGGGAACGAAGGGGCACAAGCCGGAGG
>NZ_FOCS01000058.1:0-7199 GCF_900110155.1 Methylobacterium sp. UNC300MFChir4.1
CGTGCCCGCCCAGCTCTCGGCCGCCCTCGCCGCCGGCGCCCTCGACGACACCGCCAGCCTCACCCGACTGGTCGCCAGCGGCGAGGCCCTGCCGCCCGACCTCGCCCGCGCCGTCGCCGCCCGCACCGGCGCGCGGGTGCACAACCTCTACGGACCCGCCGAGGCCGCCATCGACGTCACCGCCTGCGATGTCGCAGCCTGGGACGGCGCCTGCGACGGCGCCTGCGACAGCGCCTGCGCAGATGGGCCCGCCCCCGGGCCGCGCGTGCCGATCGGCGCGCCCATCGCCAACCTGCGCCTGCACGTCCTCGACGACGCCCTCCACCCGGTGCCGGTCGGCGTGGTCGGCGAGCTCTACATCGGCGGCCTCGGCCTCGCCCGGGGCTACCGCGGCCAGCCCGGCCTGACCGCCGCGCGGTTCGTGCCCGACCCGGAGGCCGGGCGCGGCGGCGCGCCGGCCGGGGCGCGGCTGTACCGCACCGGCGACCGGGCGGCGTGGCGGGCGGACGGGCAGCTCGACTACCGCGGGCGGGCGGACGATCAGGTCAAGATCCGCGGCCAGCGCGTGGAGCCGGGCGAGGCGGCCGCCGCGCTGCGGGCGCTGCCGGGCGTGGCCGAGGCGGCGGTGGTCGCCCGTCCCGGTCCGGACGGGGGGCTGCGGCTGGTGGGCTACGCGGTGCCGGCGGCCGGCGGCGCGCTCGACGAGCCCGCGCTGCAGCGGGCCCTGGCCGACACGCTGCCCGACGCGCTGCGCCCCGCCCGCATCCTCGCCCTGCCCGCCCTGCCGGTCTCCGCCAACGGGAAGCTCGACCCAGGACGGCTCCCCGAACCCGACTGGGCGGGCGCGGACCGGCGCGGGCCGCGCACCGCGCGGGAGGCGGCCGTGGCGCAGGCCTTCGCGCAGGTGCTCGGCCTCGACGGGGTCGGGATCGACGACGGCTTCTTCGACCTCGGCGGCCACTCGCTGCTCGCCACGCGCCTCGTCAGCCGGCTGCGCGCGGCGCTCGGCGTCGAGCTGCCGCTGCGCGCCGTGTTCGAGGCCCCGACGGTCGCGGCGCTGAGCGGGTGGATCGCCGCGGTCGGCGGCGACGCGGCAGGACGCGCCGGCCCCGCGCGCCTACCCCTCGGCGCGCGCCCGCGGCCGGATGTCGTCCCGCTCTCCGCGGCCCAGACCCGGATGTGGCTGCTGTCGCGGATCGACGGCGCGCATCCCTACACCATCCCGATCGCGCTCCGCCTCACAGGCCCGCTGGACGCCGACGCGCTGCGCGCGGCCCTCGCCGACGTGGTGGCGCGCCACGAGAGCCTGCGGACCCGCATCGTCGCGATCGACGGGGCGCCGGCGCAGCAGGTCCTGCCGCCCGACGCGGCGCGGCCCGGCCTCGGCCTGTGCGCGGCGGACCCGGAATCGTGGCCGGAGGCGCTGTCCGCGGCGGCGCGCGCGCCCTTCGACCTGGCCGTCGACCTGCCGATCCGCGCGCGGCTGTACCGGTTCGGCCCGGACGCGCACGGGCTCCTCCTCCTGATCCACCACGTCGCCGCCGACGGCTGGTCGCTGACTCCGCTGATGCGCGATCTCGCGGCGGCCTACGCGGCGCGCCGCCGCGGCGCGGCGCCGGAGCGCCCGGCCCTGCCGGTGCAGTACGCGGACTACGCGCTCTGGCAGCGCGACCGTCTCGGCGACGAGGCCGACCCGGACAGCCTGATCGCCCGCGAGATCGGCTACTGGCGCGCGCAGCTCGCGGGGCTGCCCGAAGGCCTCGCGCTGCCCACCGACCGGCCGCGCCCGGCGACGGCGAGCCACCGCGGGCGGCGCGTGCCCCTCGCCCTCGGGCCGGATCTCCACCGCGCGCTGGCGGATCTCGCGCGGCGCGAGCGGGCGAGCCTCTTCATGGTGCTCCAGGCCGGCCTGTCGGCGCTCCTGACCCGCCTGGGCGCGGGCGAGGACATCCCGCTCGGGAGCCCGATCGCGGGCCGCACGGACGAGGCCCTCGACGGCCTCGTCGGCTGCTTCGTCAACACGCTGGTGCTGCGGACCGACACGTCCGGCGACCCGAGCGGGCGCGACCTCGTGGGGCGGGCCCGCGCCGTCGCGCTCGAGGCCTACGCGCACCAGGACGTGCCCTTCGAGCGCCTCGTGGAGGTGCTGAACCCGCCGCGCTCGCTCGCGCGCCATCCCCTGTTCCAGGTCATGCTGGCGCTTCAGGACGGCGTGCCGGATTCGTTCGATCTGGCCGGCCTGCGCGCCGTCCCGGATCCGGTCGGCGCCGGGGCCGCGCGGTTCGACCTCGCCTTCGACCTCGTCGAGCGGCGCGGGGCCGACGGGACGGAGGCGGGCGTCGTCGGCCACCTCGAATACGCCACGGACCTCTTCGAAGAAGCCGGCGCGACCCGCCTCGCGGACCGGTTCGCGCGGCTGCTCGCGGCCCTGACGGCCGCGCCGGACCGGGCAATCGGGGATCTCGACCTGTTCGAGGCCGGCGAGCGGCGGCAGGTCCTGACGGACTGGAACGCGACGGCGCGGGCGGTGCCGCCCGAGACCCTGCCGGCGCTCGTCGCCGCTCAGGCGGCCCGCACGCCGGAGGCCGTCGCCCTGGTGGCCGGTTCGGAGGTGCTGCGCTACGCGGAGCTCGAGGCCCGCGCCAACCGGATCGCCCACGCGCTCATCGCCCGCGGGATCGGACCGGAGGACATCGTGGCGGTGGCGCTGCCGCGCGGGCCGGACCTCGTCGCGGCGCTGCTGGGCGTGCTCAAGGCCGGGGCGGCCTACCTGCCCCTCGACCCGGGCTACCCCGCGGAGCGGCTCGCCCTCATGCTGGCCGATGCCCGGCCCGCCGGCCTCGTGACCGTCGACGCGTGGCCGCGGCCGGACGGCCTGCCCGCCCTGGTGCTCGACGCCCCGGACGGGCGCGCGGCGCTCGCGGCCGCGCCGGCCCGCGCGCCGACCGACCGGGACCGGGCGCGCCCGCTCGTGCCGGCCCATCCCGCCTACGTGATCTACACGTCCGGCTCCACGGGCCGGCCCAAGGGGGTCGTGGTCCCGCATGCCGGCCTGACCAACCTGCTGCACGACCTCGTCGATCGCCTCGGCGTGACGCCGGCGGACCGGCTGCTCGCCGTCACCACGGTCGGCTTCGACATCGCGGGCCTCGAACTGTTCGGGCCGCTCCTCCGCGGCGCGCGCGTGGTGCTGGCCGGGCGGGACGACGTGCTCGATCCCGGGCGTCTGGCGCGGCTCGTCCGCGAGGCGGGCATCACGCTGATGCAGGCCACGCCGACGCTGTGGCGCGGTCTCGCGGAGACGGACGCCCTGCGCGGCGTGCGGGTGCTGGTGGGCGGCGAGGCGCTGCCGCCCGACCTCGCGGGCGCCCTGAGCGCGCGGGCGGCGCGGGTGACCAACCTCTACGGCCCGACCGAGACCACGATCTGGTCCACGGCGGCCGAGATCGTGCCCGGCGCGGAGGCCGTCACGATCGGCGCGCCCCTGTGGAACACGCAGGCCTACATCCTCGACGGCGGCCTGCGGCCGGTCCCGCCGGGCACGGCCGGCGAACTCTACCTCGCGGGCGCCGGGCTCGCCCGCGGGTATCTCGGGCGGCCGGGGCTCACGGCCGAGCGCTTCGTCCCCTGCCCCTTCGGGCCGCCCGGCGCGCGCATGTACCGGACCGGCGACCGGGCGCGCTGGCGCGCGGACGGGGCCCTCGACTACCGCGGCCGCGTCGACCACCAAGTGAAGATCCGCGGCGTGCGCATCGAGCCCGGCGAGGTCGAGGCGGCGCTGATCGCGCAACCCGGCGTCGCGCAGGCCGTCGTGACCGCGCGGCAGGACCGGCCCGGCGACGCGCGGCTGGTGGCCCACGTCGTCCCCGGCCCCGGGGCGGCGCTCGACCCCGCGGAGCTGCGCCGGGCGCTCGCCGCGACGCTGCCGGACGCGATGGTGCCCGCGGCCATCGTGACGCTCGATGCCCTGCCGCTGACCCCCAACGGCAAGGTCGACCGCGCCGCCCTGCCGGCGCCGGAGCCGGTCGCCGACCCGGCCGCCGACCCGCCGCGGACCGGGACGGAGCGCCGCCTCGCCGCTGTCTGGGCCGAGGTGCTGAACCTCCCCTCGGTCGGGCGCGGCGACAACTTCTTCGCCCTGGGCGGGCACTCGCTCCTCGTCGCCCGGGTCGTCGCGCGCCTGAGCGAGGCGCACGGCATCGCCCTGCCCCTGCGCGCCGTCTTCGAAGCGCGCACCCTGGCGGATCTCGCGGTCGCGATCGACGGCCGGGACGCGGGCGGCGCGGACGCCGACATCGACGCGATGAGCGACCTCCTCGACGCGCTGGAACACGCCGAATGACCGACACCGGCCCCTCGCGGGACGACCAACTGCGCGCCCTGGCGGCGCGCTTCTCCGCGCTGCCCGACGGCAAGCGCCGCCGGTTCGTGCAGGACCTCGCCGCGCGCGGCCTCGACGCGGACCGCCTGCCGATCCTGCCCGCGAAGGGCGGCGACGCGGGACCGCTCTCCGACGCGCAGCGCCGGTTCTGGCTCCTCTGGCAGCTCGACCCGGAGAGCCCCGCCTATCACATCGTCGGCGCGCTGCGCCTGACCGGTCCGCTCGACCCCGAGGCGCTGGACCGGGCGTTCGCCGGCGCCGTCGCCCGTCACGCGGGCCTGCGCGCGCGCTTCCCCCTGCGCGACGGGGAGCCGGTGCAGCAGGTCGACCCGGCGGGCACGTTCGCGATGGCCCGCCACGACCTGACCGGCTGCGACGCGGCCGAGGCGCGGGCGCGCCGCGCCGCGATCGAGGCGGCCGTCGAGCGGGCGCCCTTCGACCTCGCGCGCGGGCCCCTGCTGCGCGCCGCCCTGGTGCGCGAGGCGCCGGACCGGCACGTCGTCTTCCTGACCCTGCACCACATCGTCGGCGACGCCGTGTCGATGGACCTGCTGATCGACGCGGTCGCCACCGGCTACGGATCCGACGCGCCGGAGAGCGCGGCCCCCGCCATCACCTACGCGGATTACGCCGCCTGGCAGGCGCGGATGCTGGACGCGGGCGCCCAGGCCGCGAGCCTCGGGTTCTGGACGGACCTCCTCGGCACGGAGCACCCCGTCCTCGCCCTGCCCGCCGACCGGCCGCGCCCCGACGTGCCCAGTTTCACGGGGGAGACGCTGACCTTCCCGCTGCCGCCCGCGACCGCGGCGGGCGTCCGCGCCCTGGCCCGCCGCGGCGGCGCGACCGCGTTCCACGTCCTCGCCGCCGGCTTCGCGATCCTGCTCCAGCGCCTCGGCGGCGACCGCGCTCTCCGCCTGGGCGTGCCGGTGGCGAACCGCACCCGGCCCGAGACCGCGGGCGTGATCGGCAGCTTCGCCAACACCCTGGTCCTGCCCTTCGCGTTCGACCCGCTGGACAGCTTCGCCGCGTGCGTGGAGGCGACGCGGGCGCTCCTCGTGGAGGCCCAGGCCCATCAATCCGTGCCGTTCGAGCGCCTCGTGAGCGCCCTGAGCCCCGACCGGCATCCGGGCCGCAATCCCCTGTTCCAGGCGATCGCCCAGCACCTGCAGGAGCGCCCGCTCGCCACGATCCGCCTCGGCGACCTGTCGGTCGAGCGCGTCCCCCGCGCCACCGGCAGCGCCCACGTGGATCTCGGCCTGACCACGCTGGAGGACGCGCAGGGCGGCTTCACCGCGCACCTCACCTACGCCCGCGACCTGTTCGACGCGGCCACCGTCGCGCGCTGGCGCGACCATTTCCTGACCCTGCTGGGCAGCCTCGTCACGGCGCCGGACGCGCCGATCCACGGGGCGCCCCTGCTCACACCGGGCGAGATCGCGCGGCTGAACCCGCCCTCCGCGCCGTCCGAGGTCGACGGGCAGCCCGTTCACGTGACCATCGCGGGGTTCGCGCGCACGGACCCCGAACGGACCGCGGTGATCTTCGCCGATCGCGCCACGAGCCGCGGCGCGCTGGACGCCGAGGCGAACCGCCTCGCGCACCGTCTCGCCGAGGCCGGCATCGGCCCGGACACGGTCGTCGCCGTGATGCTGCCCCGCTCGCCCGGCCTGCTCGCCGCCTATCTCGGCGTGCTCAAGGCGGGTGGCGCCTACCTGCCGCTCGGGCTCGACCTGCCGGACGCGCGGATCGCCGCGATGGTCGCCGACAGCGGCGCGCGCGTCCTCGTCACGGATCGCGCCCATGCCGGCCGCGGGCCGGCCGCGGTCCCGCGGATCCTGATCGACGCGGACGCGCCGGACGCGGGCGCGGGGCCTCCACCCCCGGTGGCGCTCCACCCGGAGAACCTCGCCTACCTGATCTACACCTCCGGCTCGACGGGGAAGCCGAAGGCGGTGGCGGTCGCGCACGGCCCGCTCGCGATGCACGTCCGCGCGACCGCGCCGCTCTACGAGATGGACGCGGACGCCCGCGAGTTCCACTTCATCACCTTCAACTTCGACGGCGGGCACGAGCGCTGGCTGACGGCGCTCGCCTGCGGCGCCAGCCTCGTGCTCCGCGACGACGCGCTCTGGTCGCCGGCGGAGGTGTTCGCGGCGTTCCGCCGGCACGGCGTGACGAATGCCGGCTTCCCGCCGAGCTACGTCCGGGAACTGACGCGCTGGGCCGAGCAGGAGGGCGGCGCGCCGACCCTCGACCTGCTCTCCTTCGGCGGCGAGGCGATGCCGCGCGACGAGCTCGCGCGCGTCAACCGCGCCCTCGGGCCGCGCCGCCTCATCAACGGCTACGGGCCGACCGAGACCGTGGTGACGCCGCTCGTCTGGAAGGTCCCCGCCGGCACGACCTGCGACACGCCCTACGCGCCGATCGGCAGCCCGGTGGGCGACCGGACGGCCTGGATCCTCGACGACGCGCTGCACCCGGTGCCGGTGGGGGTGGTGGGCGAGCTCTACATCGGCGGCACCGGCCTCGCCCGCGGCTATCTCGGACGCCCCGGCCTGACCGCCGAGCGCTTCGTGCCCGACCCGTTCGGAAGGCCCGGCGCGCGCCTCTACCGCACCGGAGACCGCGCCGCCCGCCGCCCCGACGGCGCCCTCGACTACCGCGGACGCGCCGACGAGCAGGTCAAGATCCGCGGCCAGCGCGTCGAGCCCGGCGAGGTCGCCGCCGCCCTGCGCGCGCAACCCGGCATCGCCCAGGCCGCCGTCCTCGCCCGCCGCAGACCCGACGGCCCCGCGCGGCTCGTGGCCTACGCGGTGCC
>NZ_FOCS01000057.1:0-7270 GCF_900110155.1 Methylobacterium sp. UNC300MFChir4.1
CTGGCCACCGCCGGAGAAGCCGTCCTGGCTGCGGTTGCGGAAGGAGGCGACGGTGCCGGGGGCGGCGTAGGGGAAGGGGACGGCGAAGGTGTTGCCGGTGTTGCGGTCGCTGGCGTCGAAGGCGTAGCCGGCGTTGATACCGAAGTAGGCGCCGGTCCAGGTGAAGACCGGGACGGGGGTGAACACCGGCGGCGGGGCGGCGCGGCGCGGCAGGTCGGCGGCCGAGGCGGCGCCGGTCAGGAGAGCCGTGGCGGCGCTCGCGAGCAGAAGCTTCTTGATCATCTGGTCCTCTGTCTCCCGTTGGACGGGATGTGTGCGGGGCGGACAGGACGTCAGGATGTGCGGGCGCGATAGTGCATTGTTGCAACAGCGCTGGCGGGGGTCCGGAGCCGGTGGACCGAAAGGTGCGCTGGAGCACATCATCGCGGCGTCGTGATCCGGTGTCGCGGAACTATTTCGCGACTTCTGTCGCGGAGTTCCGCCGCAACGACCAATATGCGTACGCTGCGACCGCACATCTCCGCGCGCCCGATCCCGTCGGCGAAACGCTTGATCCAGGTTGTTGCCCACCGCGCCGGTGCCCGACAGACTTGCACAGCGGCACCGCATGGGTCGTTGCCCGATCGATCGGAGTGCTCGCGGCCGCGTCCCACATGGATGAACTCTCCCTGGATCCCGCCTCGGGTCTGGTTCTGGCCGCCCACCGCCTGGCGACCGCCCGGTCCCTGGAGGACACGGTCGCGATCCTGCGCGAGACCGCGCGGGAGATCGCGGGCTCCGACGGGATCGCGGTGGTTCTGCGCGAGGGCGACGCCTCCTTCTACGCCGCCGAGGACGCCATCGAGCCGCTGTGGCGCGGCCGCAGGTTCCCGCTGACGGCGTGCATCTCGGGCCGCGCGATGCTCGACGACGCGACCATCGTGATCCCGGACATCGAGTGCGATCCCCGGGTGCCGCTCGCCCTCTACCGCCTGACCTCGATGCGCAGCCTCGTGATGGTTCCGATCGGCTCGCCCGAGCCCGTCGCCGCACTGGGCGCCTACTGGTGCGCCTCGGTCATCCCGGACGACGCGACGGTCCGCCGGCTCGAGGACCTGGCCCGGCACGCGGCGGCCGCCCTGGCGCGGCCGCGTCCGGCGGGGTCGTGACGGTCGAGGCCGCACCAGGGCGGCCGCGGGATCCCGTTCGGGCCGGGATCGATCGGCCGTCCCGGCCGTTCCCCGCCCTCAAGGCCCCGCACGGAAGACCCAGACCCGCCACATGAAGCGCCTCACCCTCATCGGCATCTTCATCGTCCTGCTGCTCGCCATCGTGGCGATCGCGGCCACGTGGTCGAAGGTCACGCCCGTCAATCCGGCTGTCGCGCCGGACACGTCCGCGACGCCCAACCCCACCGGCGAGCGGAAATAAGGCCGCGCCGACGCGTCGCCCGGCACGCCGGTCCCGGCGACCGCGCCGGGAACATGCGGGGACCTCCCGCCTTGGCCCTACACGAAGGACCGCAGGGAGGGACGGATGGGACAGGATGTCGACGCCGCGCGGGAAGCCCTGGGAACTGTCCCGCCGGGCCGGCCGGCAGCCCCGGAGAAGCGCCCCGATCCGGCGGCCGGCGGCAGCGGTCCCCACGCCCCGGGTCCCCTTGAGCCCGGCACCGACGCGGCGCCGGAGAGCGGCGGCTACGACACGCGGCCGCCCGCGCCGCAGCCGGACAACCGGAAGGGCGGATACGGCGCCGGCTGAGGCGCCCCGACCCCGTCTCTAGCCATCGCCGCCCGGGGCACGCCGCCGCCTCCGTGCCGGTTCGCGGCCGGTTCGCGCGGCTCGCCCGACACGGTCGGTCGGGGCTGCCGCGCGGGCAGCCGGATCATCCGCGACCGCGCGCCGCGATCCCCGACGGTGTCCGACCGGGTCGACGGGCCGCGCGGTGCCAGAAAATCTCGAGATATTCATCGAGTCTTCGTTCTATATTTACGCTGTTTAAACCCTTACCGCGCCCAAACCGTGGGAACGTAAATCGCTCGCTGGAAGTCCGATCATGAATGAGAGCTTCGATGAGACATCCAACACCTTGGCCGTAATGACCGCCGAGCTTGTGGCCGCCTACGTGTCGAACAATCCGGTGCCGGCCGCGGAGCTTCCGGCCCTGATCGCGCGCGTCCACGGCGCGATCAGCGGGCTCGTCGCCGGGACGCCGGCGGCGCAGGCCGGCGCGGCCCCGCAGACCGAGGTCGAGAAGCCGACCGCGGCCCAGATCCGCAAGTCGGTCCGGCACGACGGGATCGTCAGCTTCATCGACGGCAAGCTCTACAAGACGCTGAAGCGTCACCTCGCCAGCCACGGCCTGGATCCGCGCAGCTACCGCGACAGCTACGGCCTGCCGACCGACTATCCGATGGTCGCCCCCGGTTACGCCGAGCAGCGCTCCGCCCTCGCCAAGGCGATCGGCCTCGGCCAGCCCGGCGCCATGGCGCGGCGCGGCGGCACGGACCACTGACCCCGACAGGCGTGTCGCCGCCCGGGCGGCGACACCGCCGGCTGCCCGGCCAACCGCCCGGCCAACCGCGCCGTCATCGCCGGGCGCTCAACCCTCCGGGCCGGGGCGTCCCCGCGCCCGGACCCCGCCCGCCCCGGTGCGGCCGCGGGCGTAGCCCAGCGATATCAGTCCGCCCTGCCGGGCGAGGCGCCGCTCCAGTGCGTCGAGATCGACCAGAGCGTCCGCGATGGCCGCGACGAGAGCGGTCCACGCGTCCCCCTTCGCGGCCCGGTGATAGGCACCGGCGATCGTCTCGGCCTCCCTGAGACGAAACTCCGCAGGGGCCGCCTCGGGATCTGGGTGCATCGCCGTCCGAATCCGTATAGAACATATCGCGAACAAAGCGCATCGGCGCGGTGGGTTCAACCGCGGATGCGCCCCGTTCCCGGATCGCGGTGGAGTGCTGTGGATTGATCGAGGGAAGCTCAATGCCGACGCGGCTTTACCGCTTCCACTGCACGGACGGCCACGAGCTGGTGACCGACCTGCGCGGCAGCCGGTTTCCGAACGCGGCGCAGGTGCGGGCCCACGCCGATCGGGTCGCGCTCGCGCTGATGGAGCGGGTCGTGGAGCGGTTCGACTGGTCGGGCTGGCAGGTCGAGGTCTACGACGCCAAGGGCCGTCGGGTCTGGATCCGGGCCTTCCCGGATGTGTGCGTCGACAGGCGGGCCGCCTGAGACGGGTGGCCGAGCAGAAGGAGAAGCAGATGGCGTTCAAGCCGAGATCCGCCGCCGAGACCAAGGCGCGCGACCTGGGTCTGGCCCTGGCCCGGATCGCCGAGGACGCGGGCACGCCGGCCCATATCGGCGTCGACCGCTTGCGGCGCGCGAGTCCCCGGCTGACCCCGCTGGCGGTGGGTCAGATGGTGCGCCGGGAGCGGGACACCGTCGAGGCGACCCTGGCCGAGCGCGGTCTGGCGCTCGTCGACTATTCCGATCAGGGGCCGGGTCGCGGGATGGAATTCGTCATCGACGCGGCGGCCTGAGCGGCGCGGGTCAGGCCGCCGCCGGGCGGCTCCGCAGAAGGCGGCCGACCAGGCGGAACGGCAGGAGCGGCAGCTTGATCAGCGCCGTGACCACCAGCACCGCCACGACGGTGAGAAGCGCGAGAACAGAGTTCATCATGCGCGTCGGACTCCCATGACCGGCTCGCCCCTCGGGCCGGGTGCGCTACGAGGCGCCCGGATCACGGCGAGACTATGGACGGTCGGGCGCCATTCGGTCGCAGCCGGACATCCGCGCGGGGCACTGGATACCGGGCCCCGTTCGGGCGGTTCTTCCCGGCAGGCCTGCCCCGGTCAGGCCGCCACACGCGGAGAGGAGTTCGGTATGCGCACGCGTCTCGCCGGAAGATCGGCCGCGCTCGCCGCCGCGGCCGCGCTCTCGGTGATCGGGTCGTCCGCGGCCCCCGCCCCGGCACAGCCGGCGGCACACGCACAGGTGACCGTGCGCTACGCCGCGCCGGAGCGGTTCACCGATGCCGAGAACCGCTTCGGCTCCGGGCAGCCGCTCCGGGTCACCCTGGCCGAGCTGACCCGGATCTTCACGGATCTCGGCACGGCGCGGCTCCGCCCGGACGAGCGCCTCGACATCACGGTGCTCGACGTCGATCTCGCGGGCTTCGACCGGCCCGGCTTCGCGACCCCGACCGGCCTGCGGGTCGTGACGGACGCCACGCCGCCGCGGATCCGCCTCGCCTACAGCCTGCGTCGCGGCGGCCGCACCGTGGCGCAGGGCGCGGACACGGTGACGGACATCAACTTCCTGCTGACGTCCAATCCCCGCTTCTCCACCGGCGGCCTCTACTACGAGCGGCAGATCCTGCGCGACTGGTTCGCCCGGCGCTTCCCGGAGCCCGCGGGCCGCGGCTAGAACCCGTCTGCCGGCCCGACGACGCGACCGGGCCGGAGCCGGCGGCGCCCCTACCGGGCAGAGGAGCGGTGTAGTAGCCTCGGCGTGACCCGCCCGCCGGGCCGGCCGACCCGACCGGTCGCGGACCGGGCTTCCGCCATCCGCGCTGCGCTCGCCCGAGCCGGAGCCACACGAGTCGGTCACCGCATGAGCGAGGCCCGCATCTTCTCGGCCGGCTGCAGCGAGCTCGCCGACCTCGTCCGGAGCTTCGACTGGGCGAGGACGCCGCTAGGTCCCATCGCCGACTGGCCGCAGAGCCTGGTCTTCGCGGTCAGCACGCTGCTGCAATCGCCGGTGCCGATCGTGCTGCTCTGGGGCGAGGACGGCATCATGATCTACAACGACGCCTATTCGGGCTTCGCGGGCGGCCGCCATCCCGAGCTCCTCGGCTCGAAGGTGCGCGAGGGCTGGCCGGAGGTCGCCGACTTCAACGACAACGTCATGCGCGTCGGCCTCGCCGGCGGGACGCTGTCGTACAAGGACCAGCAACTGACCCTGCACCGCTACGGCCGGCCCGAGCCGGTCTGGATGAATCTCGACTACTCGCCGGTCCTCGGGGAGGACGGGCGCCCGGCCGGGGTCATCGCCATCGTGGTCGAGAGCACCGAGCGGGTTCTGGCCGAGCGCCGCCTGCGCGCGAGCGAGGAGCTGTTCCGCACCCTCGCCCAGGGCATCCCCCAGCTCGTCTGGCGCGCCGCGATCGACGGGGCCTGCATCTGGCCGAGCCCGCAATGGCACGCCTATACCGGGCAGACCGACGCGACGAGCCTGGGCTGGGGCTGGCTGGCGGCGGTCCATCCGGACGATGAGGCGGTCGCCGCGGCCGCGTGGCGCGACGCGCCGGTGAGCGGCCACCTCTCCTTCGAGCACCGGCTCCGCAACGCCGCCGAGGACCGGTTCTGCTGGTTCCAGACCCGCGCCGCGCCGGTCCGCGACGCGCAGGGCCGGATCGTCGAGTGGCTCGGCACCTCGACCGACATCGACGATCTGCGCCAACTCCAGGAGCGGCAGCAGGTCATGGTCGCCGAGCTGCAGCACCGGACCCGGAACCTCCTCGGCGTCGTGCGCTCCATCGCCAAGCAGACCATGGCCCAGACCGGGCCCGGCGAGACGTTCCGGCAGCGGTTCAACGATCGCCTGTCCGCCCTCTCGCGGGTCCAGGGCCTCCTCTCGCGCTCCGATCAGGAACCGATCACGCTCCGCTCCCTGATCGAGACGGAGCTCGCCGCCCTCGACGCCCCGGCCATGCCGGCGCGCATCCGGCTGCACGGGCCCGTGGTGCGGCTGCGCAAGGCGACGGTGCAGACCTTCGCGCTGGCCCTGCACGAGCTCGCCACCAACGCGCTGAAATACGGCGCGCTCACCACCGCGCAGGGACGCCTGAGCGTGACGTGGCGGACCTACCGGGCGGACGACGGCGGCGGCCGGCTGCTGGTGGAATGGGTGGAGGAGGGTCTCGTTCGCGGACCGGAGCTGGCGGACGCGGCGCCGCGGGGCGGCTACGGTCGGGAACTGATCGAGCACGCCCTGCCCTACGCACTGAAGGCGACGACCAGCTACGAACTCGGCGCCACGGCGCTACATTGCTCGATCAACATCCCGCTCCCCGAGGGAGAAGCCGCAGGCAACCCCACATGACCTCGAAACCACGCGCGCTGGCCGGCAGGCGGGTCCTGCTCGTCGAGGACGACTACTTCATCGCCGTCGATCTCAAGTCCGGCTTCGAGGAAGGCGGCGCCCAGGTGCTGGGTCCGGTCGCGAGCGTCGGCGAGGCGCTGGCGCTGATCGCCGGCACGACCGAGATCGACGCCGCGGTCCTCGACATCAACCTGCAGGACGAGCTGGTCTATCCGGTGGCCGACGCGCTGCACGCGCGCGGCGTGCCCTTCCTGTTCGCCACCGGCTACGATCCGGTCGCCGTGCCGTCGCTCCACGGCGCCGTCGCCCTCTGCCAGAAGCCGGTCGACCCGCAGGTCGTGGCGCGGGCGCTGTTCGGCTGACATTTCCCGGTTGCCGGTTGCCGGTGGCGAGGGCCGAGGCGGCGCGGCGGATGTTTCCCGTGAAACATCCGCGCGGGCATCGATTCCCGCGCCGCTTCGGGCGCCGCACGTCAGCGATCCCCGAAGAGGCGCACGATCGCGCCGGCGGCCAGCCACAGGCCTCTCAGGAGCCACCAGACCAGCCGGCCCGCCTGGACCAGCAGCTCGACGGCTTCGAGACCGTCGAGCACGCGCCGGAAGAAGCCGCGCCGGCGGACTGCCAGTGCGGGCTCGGGCGGTGGCTTATCCGGGCCGTCTCTCCCGCGCATGCGCGCCTCCGGACCACGGCGCCGGCCGGGTAAAGGCGGCGCCCCTCACCATGCAGCCTGGAGGCCGGCGGTGAACACCTGGGCGGTGGCGCCCGGGCGGACGTCGCCGGTATAGCCCACCGACAGCCGCACGCCCGCGGCGACCGCCCCCGTCAGGCTCACCCCCAGCACCGCGCCGTCCCGGCCCAGCGCGCTCGTCCGGCCCGCGAACCCCGCCCCGAACAGGCTCGAGCGGATCACCGCCGCCGTGTCGGCCAGCTCGTGCGCCCAGTACGCCCGACCCTCAAGGCGCAGGTCCGGAATGCCCGCCAACGCCCAGCTCGTCACCCGCCCGCCGACCAGGCTGCGCGCCGCGTCGAGATCCGCCACCGCGAAGCCCTGCCCGCCGAAGCCCTGCCCGCCGAAGCCCTGCCCGCCGAAGCCCTGCCCGCCGAAGCCCTGCCCGACCAGACCGCCCCGCTCGGACACACGGCCCCGCGTCAGCCGGTCGTAGCTGAAGCCCACCTCCGGCACGACCTC
>NZ_FOCS01000055.1:0-8455 GCF_900110155.1 Methylobacterium sp. UNC300MFChir4.1
CTAAGCTCGACTTTGGCCATTTGCGGCGCGTCGAGTGGGCGGAGGTGACGAAGCGGGCGTGACGGATAGGCTAGCGGCGTCCCCGCCAAGAGACACCGCCATGCTGCCCCTGCCTGCCCGCTTCGCCGGGATCATCCTGGCGTTCGCGCCGCTGTTCGTCCACCGCTCGTGGCGACACGCCCAGAACCTGCTGGTCGGCGCGATCCTGACGCCGGGGCAGCGCACGGTGACAAGCGTCCTGCGCATCATCGGCCGCGCGCAGGAGCGGCGGTTCGTGAACGTCCACCGCATCCTCAACCGCGCTGCGTGGTGCCCGCGTTCCGGCAGCCGTATCCTGCTCGGGCTCCTCGTCGATGCCTTCGCGCAACGTGGCCCCGTGGTCCTGGGACTGGACGATACGATCGAGCGCCGCCGCGGCAAGCGGATCGCGGCCAAGGGCATCTACCGTGATCCAGTTCGCTCCTCCGACAGCCACTTCGTCAAGGCGAGCGGGCTGCGTTGGATGAGCCTGATGTTGCTGGCCCCAATCCCCTGGGCGGGGCGCGTCTGGGCGCGGCCCTTCCTGATCGCGTTGGTGCCGTCCGAGCGCGCCTGTCGCGAACGGGGCCGTCGGCACAAGCCTCTGCTCGACGTCGGACGCCAACTCGCTCTCCAGGCTCGCCGCTGGCTGCGCGCACGCGACCTCGTGGTGGTGGGCGACAGCGGCTTCTCGGCCTTGCTGTTCCTCGACGCGATGCGCCGCGCCCGCATCACGGCGATCACCCGCCTGCGGATGGATGCTGCTCTCTACGAGCCGGCCCCGCCTCGTCCGCCCGGCACGATCGGACGCCCGCGGACCAAAGGCGCGCGGCTGCCGACGCTCGCTGCGATCCTCGCGGCCAAGGACACGCGCTGGCACGCGGTCGTGGTGCCCGGCTGGTACGGGGCGGGCGAGCGCACCCTTGAGATCGCCTCCGGGACCGCCGTGTGGCGGCACGGCGGTCTGCCGGTCGTGCCGATCCGATGGGTGCTGGTGCGCGATCCCGAGGCGCGCTTCCAACCGCAGGCCCTGCTCTGCACCGAACCGATGCGCGAGCCCGCGCAGATCGTGGGGTGGTTCGTGCGGCGCTGGACCGTTGAGGTCACCTTCCAGGAAGCGCGCGCCCATCTCGGTGTCGAGACGCAGCGGCAGTGGTCGGACAAGGCCATCGCCCGCACCACGCCCTGCCTGCTCGCCCTGTTCTCGATCGTCACGCTGCTGGCTGCACGGCTCCCGGTCCGCCAACGGCAACGGATCGCGGCCGCCGCGTGGTACCCCAAACCGCTCGGGCCGTCATGGTGAGGAAGAAGATGCGTCAGCTGACCACCGTCACGAGGGCGAGGAACTTCACCAGCCTTTCGGCTGTCTGCAGCCTGCTCTCCTCGGCGCGGCAACCCGACTTCATGACTTTGTGGAAGACCTCAGCCTTCCATCGCAGAGCGCACCAGTCGAGCTTCTCCACGGCCCCGGCGAGATCAGAGACCGGCAGGTTGGTGACGAGCTTCCAGTCGATCGGCGGACGATCGGTTGGCGGATCGAGTTCGAGAGCGTGGATGTAGGTGAAGACCTGCGGGCTGTAGTGTTTGTGCTTGCCGATGGGCGGCAGGATCGTGATGGCCGCAAACTTGGCCTGTAGGCAGGCAGTCTCGGCGGAGTTGCCGCCGACCGTCACGTGATGGCGACCCGACCAGGGGGCCGCATCGAGTTGAGCGTAGACGCGGTGGTCTGCATTCCGGCGCGGCCCGGCAGGCGGCGGTTTGGCCAGTTTGTCGGTCTGCACGCGTACCAAGAAACAGGCGCGTAGATCCTGTGCGAGGCAGAACAGTTCGTAGATGTCGCTCTCCCAGTCGCCGACATACACGCAGCGCTCCACGTGCCGAGGAGAGCCATCGACTGGCAGAGGTTTTCGAGCCAGAGATAATTTTACTTGGCTTCGATGGGTGCACGGGTGGGGTTCACGTGCCGCGTGAGAGTCCACGTCCCCTGAAATTTGGAGCGCGTCCAGAACTTCGCCGCCATCAGGCCGAGACGCGTGCCCGCGAGCGAGACGACGAGACTGGAATGCAGCAGAACGCCACACAGCGTGTGCACGTTGGGTTGCCCGCTTTGTACCGCCCGCTGTTGATGGTTATGGTGAAGCCGATCTTGCCCGGATGCGAACGGCCGTAGATGAACTCAGTCGTGTCCTGGAGGATGAAAATCGACCCTTCAGTCGCCGCGCAACGGACGGCAGTCGCGGCAAAGTGCCTAGCCAGGATGCCGTGCTCGGTGATGCGCGGGTTGTCGAAGAAGCGGTAGGCTGCCTTCGTGGCAGCCCAGTCGCTGCAGGCAGCCGGCATTGGCTGACCCGGTGCGGCGGACATCTGATCCATGAGACGGTGAAGGCGACGTGCAAGGCGTTGATCGGTAGCGGATCGCCTCCGCCAGGTTGCTCTTGCGGCTCAAGAGGCCGAGCTTCTCCCGCAACCACGCCTCCAGTGCTTCGACCACCGGCCGGCTTCGTTCCTGACGGGCCGCCCGTCGCTCCTCAGCCGAGTGCCCGCGGATCTCGGTCTCGATCCGGTAGAGCACGGCAATGCGCGACAGCGTCTCCGTCGCGATCGGCGAGGCCGCGGCAAGGTCATAGAATTGCCGACGCACATGGCTCCAGCAGTGGGCCAGCCGCACTGCGCTGCCCTTGGCCAAGCTCTCGTAAGCCGCGTAGCCGTCGACCTGGAGCACGCCTGCAAACCCGCAGAGATGCGCGATCGGTCGTGCGGCCGTGCGGTCGGGCGCGTAGACGTAGGCGACGCCGGGCGGATCCGTCCCGCCCCAGGGCCGGTCGTCGCGCGCATACGCCCAAAGCTGGCCGGTCTTGGTGCGGCCGCGGCCCGGATCGAGCACCGGTGCCGTGGTCTCGTCGGCAAACAGCTTGCCCGAGCGCTTGAGCGTCTCCAGGAGCCGCCCGTGCACGGGCCGGAGGAGGAAGGCGGCGCGCCCGACCCAGTCGGCCAGCGTCGAGCGGTCGAGGCTGACGCCCTGGCGGGCGAAGATCTGCGCCTGCCGGTAGAGCGGCAGGTGGTCGGCGTATTTGGAGACGAGCACCTGCGCGACGAGAGCGTCGGTCGGCAGGCCACCCTCGATCAGCCGCACCGGTGCCGGAGCCTGCACGATCGCGTCCCCGCAGGCGCGGCAAGCGTAGCGCGGGCGGCGGATCACCAGCACCCGGAACTGCACCGGCACCACGTCGAGGCGCTCGGATACATCCTCGCCGATCCGATGCAGGTCACCCGAGCAGCACGGGCAGATGAGGCTGTCGACATCGACCACGTGCTCGACTCGCGGCAAATGGGCGGGCAGCGCCCCACGGTTCGTGCGCCGCTTGGCCCTCCGGGCCTCCTGCTTGGCGGGCTCGCTCTCCTCGGCGGCAAAGCCCGCAGCCTCGACCTGCTCAGCCTCCTCCAGCCCGAGCAGAAGCTGATCCTCAGGCAGGCTCTCGGCGCGGCGGCCGAAGCGGTGGCGCTGCATGGCCAGGATGATCTGGCGCAGCCGCTCGTTCTCGGCGCGCTCCTCGGCGAGCAGCGCCTTGAGCGTCTCGGGATCGTCGAACGAGGGCGAAGCAGGCGCGGCCACGAAGCAGATTAGATCAGATCCGCCAGTGACTTACCACTGCGATGAAGCCCGCTGGCCAGCCTTTTTGCTCAGCCGGCAACTGCCGGCACGCCCACGGCACGCGCCGCATGGACGCGCTTCCAGTCCAAGCCTTACACGAGCGCCGAGAGCTGCGCCGCGCTCAGCCGGACCACGCCGTCCTCGATCTTCGGCCAACAGAACTGACCCGCCTCCAGACGCTTGGTCGCGAGGACCAGCCCGCTTCCATCCCAGACCAGGAGCTTCACCCGGTCGGCGCGTTTTGACCGGAACACGTAGACCGTACCGGAGAACGGATCCGCACCTATCGCGTCCCGGACCAGAGCGGCCAGCCCGTCCATGCCCTTGCGGAAGTCCACGGGCCGGGTGGCCAGCATCACGCGCACCGCGCCGGATGGCCCGATCATGGACAAGTCTTCAGCGCCCGGATCACCGCGGCGATCTGAACCGCGCTCGCGCCCTGAGCGATGCGGACCGTGGCGCCAGCGATCTCAACTTCGATGCTGTGGCCGCCGCATCGCTCCCCCACCCCGGGGCTCATCTCGGCAGAGGTCGGCTCCTGCGGGCCCACACTCATCACGGCCGGCACGAACTGCAGTGGGCGCTCGCCGTCGTGCCTCCCAGCCTGACGCACCAGGCGTCGCCACGTGAACAGCTGCGAGGCGCTCAATCCATGCCGGCGCGCCACCGCACTGATCGACGTGTCCGGCCCGTCGCTCTCGGCGACGATGGCGGCCTTTTCCTCATCCGACCACGTCCGGCGCCGACCGACCCCGGTGAACAGCTCCCGGCGCCGGATCGGCTCCGACATAGCCATACGCCCTGACATCGACATGTGACGGAGCTCCCATTCCGGTCCGTATGTCGCCTTCACACCGTCTGCCGGAAGGTTCCACCCAGACAGCGCTTACGTTGATCGAGCAAGCTTGCGCAGGCGATCTCGGCATCCTGCCAGCCAGCGTCGCCGGCCAATAGACCATCGCATATCCGTGACGCCTCCGTGATTCGGCGACACGGACAGAATCACGGCCGGTTCAGGCGAGGCAAACCGCACCGACGATGTGGGTAATTGGCAGCTTTGCCGCATGCGTACCGCGCAGGCGCCACCGATCGGTCTGCTCCGCGAGGAGGTGATCGTCGCCTCAGACCAGAATGACCGACGCCAATCCGCGTGCTGTTGAAAAGTTGCGATCTCCGTTGTAGTGAGCCTGGGACTGACCAAGCGTCATAGCAGTGTGGCCCCACGTAAAGAGCAGTCTAAGTCTTTATATGATCAGAAATAGGTCATTTATCATATTCTGCTATTCGAAAAATCGACAGATTGTGTAATATTTTGCAATCGTTGAAAATCCGAGCCATTAAGCTGAGAATCATGATTATATAATATCATCTATTGCCAATTTTCCGACAAGCTAACGTCAAAAGAGAGATTCAAAATGGCCTCAATTTGTTTTGTGACAGACGAAGTCATGCCGTTCACAATGGGTGGTATCGGAGCTTTTATTAGAAATACAATAGATTTCTATTCCGACCGCGATGACATAATTATCTTGTACACTGGAACCAAAAGCATCCCCAGAGAGGACTGGAAAAAGAGATATGATCGAGTAGAGCTCTTCCCGCTTTATGACTTCTATGACATCAAGCGCGATAAATGGGAGAGGCAAAATTTCGAACACCCATTTATGAAAAGATCCATGATCATCAAAGAGTGTTTGATTGAGATATTAAAATTTCGTAAAATTGATTACATTGAGTTCGTCGACTGGGGGGGGCTCGGCTTTTACACTCAACAGGCAAAATTGGCGCAACTTGCGTTTAGGAATACAAAAATCGCCGTTCGAATCCATACCACGGACGGAATACTTCGGCATTTCGAAGGCAGAAATCCAGGCTATCATACATGTTTACTTTCCGATTTCGAAAGGAAGGCTCTTGCTGACGCAGACATCGTGGTCGGTCATTTAGAGCCTGTCGCCAAATTTGTGTCGAATTTTTACGGGTTTGCGAAGTGGTGGACGGATCTGTTAGAATTTTCAACGCCAGCAGTGCAGGTGCAAAGACGAGCAATATCCCCAAAGACACCAAGCCCTGACACTACCAATATCCTATTTACGAGCAAATTTCAGGCTGTAAAGCGGCCCGAAACCTTCATTCAGGGTGCGTGTCTATTTCTAGAGACCTGCAGTTGGTATAAAGGAAAGGTGATATTGACAGCTATGGAGCCTGTCGGGGGTTGGTCTGACCGTCTAAAATCTCAAATTCCATCAAATTTTCGCAATCGGTTCATCTTCTTGTCTGATCTACGACAGGACGATCGTGCTGAGATGATTGCTAGTTCAGTTGCAGTGTTCCCCAATAGCTACGAAGCGTTCTGCTTCGCAGCATATGAAGCATCGATGGCGGGGGCTGTATGCGTATTGAACGAACAGAACGTAGCGTTCGGGGCATCGACTCCGTGGATCGACGGATTCAATTGCGTTAAATTTGATGGCTCCGCTTTCGGCCTAGCAATACAATTAGAGCGCATTTTCCTCCAAAAGGTAGTAATCAGTCAAACGGTCATTGTAAGCGCGGACGAAAATCCGTATTGGCGCCATGCCGTTGCACCCGAGGGAATAAGTGCGCCTTCGATACTGTACGCGGCGATAGTATTTATTGAAAAACTTCAAATTACGAGCATCAGAACATTATTCGATTTCTTTTCCTCGGAGCAGGAAGTTTCTGAGGTAGTAATCGTATTGAGAGATGCTGGTGTGGTCGATGGGGATCCACTGGTCGATAAGCTAATTGAAATGAGCGCCGCCGATGATCGCATCAGAATAATACGATATGAATCATATTTTAATCGCGGGACTCTTTTGAATGAAGCGCTGCGTAACTTGCGGAGCGATTTCTTTGTATATGTTCCGGCTGGGGCGGAGATAGTGCCCGGATTTTCTGCGGCCGCTGTCACTGCACTAGCATGCAACAATAATTTCGACGTGGTGCTCCCAATAAGTAGCGTCACAAGAGATGGAGATGATTTGAGTGATGCCCCGGTATTTACGTTCTTCCCTGTTGGCGAGGGCCTTTCAACAAATATGATAAAAAATCGAACGGCTGCGCACTGCTTTGTCGCAAGAAGTTCGGTTGTGCGTAAGCATATGTTCGATGAAAATATTCCAACTTACCATGAGTGGGAGTTGCTAACGAGATTGGCCGGCGAGGGCATCAGGATGATATGTTGGCCCGAGATATCGGTCGGATATCCCGAAAATGTCGCCGCGTTATTGGCGCCACAAGATACAATAGAACGAAACTCGAGTGCCACGAAGATCCGTGAGAACATTAATTGGTCATGCAAAGGCGGATCTGGTTCGCTAGTAATAATTGATGATGCTGTAGGGGACGTTTACGACGGTCTGCAAGTTAGTTCTCTTGCACAGAGTCATGTGAGCTCGTCGTCATTGCAGTTGACGAACTTTGGAGCAAATCAAGAGATCGAGATCGATCCGGCGGCAATAACTTTAGACAAACTTGCGTCAATATATGACAAATCTATTGGCGATCTGCGCCGTTCTATGAAGAGGCGCATACTTGATATTCCCAGACAACGTCGCAAGAGGCTTTATGTCCATTTGGACTCGGTAGGAAATTATTCTGCCGACTTAAATAATGTAAAACTCGAGCGTGGTCATGACTTGGATGTGATTGGTTGGTGGCGTACTGATATGCCAATATTGAAAAATCACCATCTCAAGGTGATAGCAGTCCGAGATGGAATTCCGCATGAGATGAATACATCTATTTATAGGCGGATTGATGTTGCGGTGACGCATCATCTCCCGACTTCAATGAAACTGGGTTTTACTGCACAGCTTTCCAGCTCTTTGCTCCTGAGGGGGAAATACGACGTCGTGGCCCGCTTGTACGTTGAAAGTGAAATGTTTGCCGAGCGGACGATTTCTAGTGTTCATGTAGATTGAACTACGTTTAAGTAATTTATCTTTGAATTCGGGGAGAAGCTTATGTGCGGCATCGTCGGCATCGTCGGGCGCGACGCGGTGGCGGGGCAGGTGATCGAGGCCCTGCGGCGGCTCGAGTACCGCGGCTACGATTCCGCCGGCATCGCCACCCTGGAGCACGGCCGGCTGGCGCGTCGCCGGGCCTCGGGCAAGCTGGTCAACCTGGAAGCCAGGCTCGCCCAGGAGCCGCTCACCGGCACGATCGGCATCGGCCACACCCGCTGGGCGACCCACGGCCGCCCCAACGAGACCAACGCCCACCCGCACGCCACCAAGCGCCTGGCCGTCGTGCACAACGGCATCATCGAGAATTTCCGCGAGCTCAAGCAGGAGCTGGAGGCCGACGGCGTCGTCTTCGAAACCGAGACCGACACCGAGGTCGTTGCCCAGCTCGTCAGCCGCAACATGGACCGGCAGATGGGGCCGGTGGAGGCCGTGGCCGCCGCCCTGCCGCGGCTGCGTGGCGCCTTCGCGCTGGGCTTCCTCTTCTCCGGTGAGGAGAACCTGCTGATCGGGGCCCGCCACGGCGCGCCGCTGGCCATCGGCTTCGGCGAGGGCGAGACCTACCTGGGCTCCGACGCCCTGGCGCTCGCCCAGTTCACCGACGCCATCACGTATCTCGACGAGGGCGACTGGGCGATCCTGTCCCGCGGCGGCGCCGAGATCCGCGACGCGTCGGGCGCCACGGTCGAGCGCGCCCGGCAGACGATCGCCACGCAGGCCTACCGGATCGACAAGGGCGAGTACCGCCACTTCATGGCCAAGGAGATCCACGAGCAGCCCGAGGTGGTGGGCCGCA
>NZ_FOCS01000054.1:0-8799 GCF_900110155.1 Methylobacterium sp. UNC300MFChir4.1
CTAAGCTCGACTTTGGCCATTTGCGGCGCGTCGAGTGGGCGGAGGTGACGAAGCGGGCGTGACGGATAGGCTAGCGGCGTCCCCGCCAAGAGACACCGCCATGCTGCCCCTGCCTGCCCGCTTCGCCGGGATCATCCTGGCGTTCGCGCCGCTGTTCGTCCACCGCTCGTGGCGACACGCCCAGAACCTGCTGGTCGGCGCGATCCTGACGCCGGGGCAGCGCACGGTGACAAGCGTCCTGCGCATCATCGGCCGCGCGCAGGAGCGGCGGTTCGTGAACGTCCACCGCATCCTCAACCGCGCTGCGTGGTGCCCGCGTTCCGGCAGCCGTATCCTGCTCGGGCTCCTCGTCGATGCCTTCGCGCAACGTGGCCCCGTGGTCCTGGGACTGGACGATACGATCGAGCGCCGCCGCGGCAAGCGGATCGCGGCCAAGGGCATCTACCGTGATCCAGTTCGCTCCTCCGACAGCCACTTCGTCAAGGCGAGCGGGCTGCGTTGGATGAGCCTGATGTTGCTGGCCCCAATCCCCTGGGCGGGGCGCGTCTGGGCGCGGCCCTTCCTGATCGCGTTGGTGCCGTCCGAGCGCGCCTGTCGCGAACGGGGCCGTCGGCACAAGCCTCTGCTCGACGTCGGACGCCAACTCGCTCTCCAGGCTCGCCGCTGGCTGCGCGCACGCGACCTCGTGGTGGTGGGCGACAGCGGCTTCTCGGCCTTGCTGTTCCTCGACGCGATGCGCCGCGCCCGCATCACGGCGATCACCCGCCTGCGGATGGATGCTGCTCTCTACGAGCCGGCCCCGCCTCGTCCGCCCGGCACGATCGGACGCCCGCGGACCAAAGGCGCGCGGCTGCCGACGCTCGCTGCGATCCTCGCGGCCAAGGACACGCGCTGGCACGCGGTCGTGGTGCCCGGCTGGTACGGGGCGGGCGAGCGCACCCTTGAGATCGCCTCCGGGACCGCCGTGTGGCGGCACGGCGGTCTGCCGGTCGTGCCGATCCGATGGGTGCTGGTGCGCGATCCCGAGGCGCGCTTCCAACCGCAGGCCCTGCTCTGCACCGAACCGATGCGCGAGCCCGCGCAGATCGTGGGGTGGTTCGTGCGGCGCTGGACCGTTGAGGTCACCTTCCAGGAAGCGCGCGCCCATCTCGGTGTCGAGACGCAGCGGCAGTGGTCGGACAAGGCCATCGCCCGCACCACGCCCTGCCTGCTCGCCCTGTTCTCGATCGTCACGCTGCTGGCTGCACGGCTCCCGGTCCGCCAACGGCAACGGATCGCGGCCGCCGCGTGGTACCCCAAACCGCGCCCGACCTTCGCCGATGCTCTGGCCGCCGTGCGCTATGCGATTTGGCGCGAGCGGACTTTGGCAACATCACCGCGCCGACGCGCCCGAACAAAACCCCGCTTCCGTTTGCCAGCGCCCTGGGCCTACGCCCTTTGCCACGCCGCATGAGTGGCCAAAGTCGAGATAAGGCCGAGTTCGGAATGAGGTGATAAGGCCGAGGAAGGGGGGCAGGTGAGCCATGCACGCACCTTTAGGTGGTTGTGGCTGTCGACACTTTAAAAGCTGCGAGTAATAGTTCGCAGGGTGCGACAGTGGCTGCAATTCGATTCGGTTGACGAGTTTTTTACGATCTATTAACCATAAAATCATCAGGATAAAAACCAATGATTCGTGTCATCTAACCCGCGTTTTGAGATATGGCCTTTCTTCGCAAGAGATCTGTCTACCAAAGTTTGTCAGTTTCCGTCATGACTCCCTTTGATGTGCCTGAATTTCCAAGAGACTGTCATCTCTATGACTACCAGCATTCATCCGGCAACGTTATCCACACTCATTGTAAGCAAAAGATTTTTCAGATGCCGATCGGGGCATCTGGATACTTGCTTTATGGACCTTACGTGAAAGTCCCTGCCGGTCATTATGTCGCAATGTATGCCGTGCGCGCCACGAGGATCATTGGCCGTGCCATCTCGGTTATGTCGGACATTACCGTCGAATATATTCCGATATCAGAAGAAAAACAGAGCATCATCAGATCCTATTCAACAGAGTGGGAACTTGTTGCGCACAAATTTCATATACATACAGATACCGGCGCCTTAGAAATGCGGCTTAGACTGCCGAATGTTCATGAGCAGCCTGTGATGGCCTGGGGTCAAGTTGCTCTACGCCGCTTGCCAGATCGTAGCTACTGAGACCGTCTGCCTCATCGGCAAGGCTAAAACTTAGATTTGACAGCAGGTTCCATAATTATTGAAGAGTCAAATCAGCTGTTTAAATTTTGAAGGAATTTAAAATATCAGTCCTTCCGCGCATTGCAATAAATGGCCCCGGTGACCGTGTTGGTAGAGGTGGCTTTGACGAAGGCGGTTGATCCTATTCTCATTTTTGCCGCGTTTCGCGAGCAAGCTCATTATTTAGCGCCGCGGCCCTTTTGTCTTCGCTTGGTTTTGGACATAATAAGCCCAGCATTTGCAGCCACTATGAACAGCAGCTTGCCGATCTGCCCAGCGTTGGCCCTGCTGGGCAAAAGTAGAGAGTTCTGTTCCTAAGAGGGTAGGGTTCCAATGACAGACCGGAAGTAGACCTCTAACTCTGAGTTTCGTGCTGAAGCAGCGCGACTGGCGCAGATGAGAGGGAGGTCGGTCCGCGAGGTCGCCACCGATTCGGACGCCGGGCTCTCGACGCTGCTCAATTGGATCAACGGTCCACGTGAAGGTGACGTTGATAATTCGTCGGCGATCTAGCGGCCGTTGCTACAGCACTCAACGGCACGCCGCGCAGGACACTGAGATTGAAGATCCCGCCGAGGCTCCAGACGCGAATTTACCATTCGGCCATGATAGCTTTGCAGTGACCGCTTAAATCTGGGTAATACTGTGTGAATCAGCATCGCTTGAAAATACGAGAATGCTTGTTTTAATTCTGGTGCATGGCAAATGAGATCTTATGCCAAAATGTTGGTCGGGCCGTTCCCTAAGATGCTCAAGATGATTAATGCTGGCATGCTGAGTTTCAAGTGCGTGCTGAGGATATTGTCTAAATGCTCAGATTATATCGATGCCTTCTGCAATCTCGGCCGTTGTCACCCGACTGGCAGTTTCACAGGCCCCGCGCAATCCGAGACGCGAACCGAAAAACAATTTATCCTGGCCCGAGTCAATGTACTCGAACATGCCGAGATCAATAGATTTATTTTCATGTGTTAAGTTCTCTAGTGCTTCAGTGATGCGCACCATCCTCATTCCGCTGGCAGTGATGGTCTCCGGCCAGGCGCTCGCCTTCGATGCGACGAACGCGCATCGCAACAATTCGTCGGACATGTACCGGCCCACCGTCGGCGACATGATGCTCCGCAACCCGAACGCGCTCGGGCTGCTGCCGGGGTCGAACTCGACCGCCTACAGCCTGTCGACGCTGCTGCGCTTCTCGCTCCCGAAGGTCCAGACGAACGCGGAGTTGAAGGCGCTCGCCGTCCCCTACCCGAACGTGCGTCGCCTCGGCTTCAGCGCCCCGGGCGATGGTGGTGTGGCCGACTATTCGTGGTCAGCGCAGAACTGCAGCACTCCGGACGACGGAGCCCAGGTGCAGCCCTCCGGCCGCGCTGGCTGCTGGATCGCGGATATCGCCGGGCCAGCCGCGGATGTTCGGATCTGGGGCGCGAGGCAAGGCCAAGTTATCGATGGCCCGCTGAAGGCGGCGATCGCCTGGGCCTGTACCTCACACATGCCCCTGGTGATGCCCTACGCCTACGAGCGCGGTCAGTACCTGGTCGGCTCGCAGATCACGATCGGCAACGGCTCTGCGGCCGCCTACTCCACCTGCAACAACGTCAGCCTGGAGCTGGTAGGCAACTATGCCGTGACGACCGCCGGCACGTTGCCGCCGCTCGGCATGCCGATCCGCTACACCGGCTCCTCGAATGGCTCGATCCCGTTCGTGGCGCAGGGGCCAGCCACGATGATCCGGCTCAAGGGCCTAGGCATCGACTGCAACAACCTGTGCGCGACCGGCATCAAGGTCAGCAACATCCTCGACGGTAAGTTCGAGGATCTGAGCGTCGAACACCAAGTTGGGCCTGCTTTCATTGTGACCTCCGAGACGGCGAACGCGCTGTTCAGTTCACAGGAGGGGTCCCGCTTCGCTAACATCCACGCTGACTTTCCCTCGGCCGGCGGCAGCGGCATGCGGATCGGTTCGATTGACTGCACCGTCTGCAACTATGGCGTCCTCGGCAACATCTTCGAAAACATGACCTTCAACTACGACGGCTCGGCATCCGGCACGTTCGGTCTCGAGTTCGGCATGGCCTCGCAGAACACCTTCACCAACGTGCGCACGACGCCGTTTTTCATCGGCAGCGCGACCCCGGGCAATCAGGGCTACTCCATCAAGATCAGCCCGCCGCCCGGTGCGCCGCTCTACCCGACCGCCAACACCTTCCTCAGCCCGATCATCGCCGGGCGTGTCGACCCCGGGCCGGCGGCCTCCGGCTGGGGCGCGCCGTTCGGCGGCTTCCACTTCCTTAGCTGGTCGACGGTCTATCAGCCCTTCCCGACCCCGACCGTGCCCGGTCGCTTCACCGGGACCGACACGGCGGGCGGGATCTTCTCGACCAGTTCCGCGCCCGGCACGTGGACGCCGCGCGACGGCAGCGGCGCCGGCCTGTCGCTGAACGTCCAGGACGCGCAGTGGACGCAGGTTGGCAAGGTCTGCACTGTCACGTTCGCCCTGACGTACCCGACCACGGCCTCGAACGCCGTCGCCTCGCTCGCGGGACTACCCTGCTCCGTGCAGTTCGGGATGCAGTCCCGGGCCGGCGGTGCGCCCAGCTACACCGATTTCGGCAATCCGTTCACGATCCTGATCAGCGACGGCACGCCGACAGCCAACTTCTATACCTTCGCGGGTGCCGGGCTTACTAATAGCCAACTTAGCGGTAAGTCGATTCGCGCCACGCTCACGTACATGGCGAACTAGAAATTCATTTTTATTAATAATTGTTAATTGCAATCTTCGTAATATTACTATTGAATAGCTGAGCGCGGCATACGAAATGCTCGAAAAAATCATATATCAATTTGATGGCTTATGATTATGTCTCGTCTAATGCGATAGAAGTGATTTGATACCAATAAATCTGGAGTATTCAGCTGAAATTACAGTTATATTTGTTGATTTTTCACCTCAGGATCTTAGGTGTGTGTGGATCATATCTAAAGCTGCGCTCGAACCTATGCCGTAATTGTTCTCAATTCTGCTTCGGCAGGCCAAGCAGCGCATCCGCCCTCTTTTTGTTGCCTCGAGTGTCGCTGCTTCCGCCAACGCTTTCCTGGTAATTACCCAGGCCTGTGATGGCGGGGTTCAGGCGCCCACGGTTTTGAGGATGGTGCCGAACGAATTGGCGCCGGTCAGGCGGGCGGTGTCGACGACGGTGTGGATGGCGGCCTCGCCCTCGGCCGCCCACATGGCGCGATAGCCGCTGGTGACCTTCCGCGGCACGACAGCCGGCCGCAGGAGCCGCTCGGAGCCGTTTTTGGTCGGCTCGACCTTCCCGGGGTAGGCGAGGAACACCAGGAGCTGATCGCGGGCGCGCCTGATCTTGGCCTGGAGCTCGCGGGTCAGGTCACAGCGGCTCGGCGTAGCCAGGATGGCGCCGAGTTGCCGATCCAGGCTCCGGCGCTTGGCCGAGAGCGTCGAGGCGGCCAAGTCGGTGACGCACTCGGCCAGGGCGAAGACGCTCTGCAGCCAGAGCTGCAGGCGCCAGGGGACGGGATCGTCGCTGACCTCGACGACATAGGCGACGTCGCGCGCCAGATGCGCCAGGCAGGTCTGGTGCTCGGTGGCGTGACCCTGTTGTGCGGTGTAGCGGTCGGAGATCCACACCGCGGGTCGATACCCGTCCATCATCTCCCGCACCACGACAGCGCCGCGCGTCGAAGACGGCGTGTGCACCACGGTTTGCGCCGAGTGGAACAGCCAGTGATAGGCGTTCGAGCCCTCGATGCGCACGCCGGTCTCGTCGCAGGCGACGACCTCAGCCTTGCGCAGCATCGCGATGGCCGCGTCGCGACCAGGACGGAAGCAGCCTTGGGCACGCCGGAGCAGGTTCATCAGCCCGCCCTGGCTGAGCGTGAGGCCGAACAGGTCGGAGATCGCCGCCTGCAGCCGTTCGTACGAGAGCGTCTGAAAGGTCTTGAGGTACGTCGCCACCGCATGCAGCCGTGGGCCGAAGTGCGTGCCGCGCGCTGCCTCGGGCGCTGGCGCGATCACGCGCGTCCCGCAGGTCGGACAACAAACGGCAACGCGCCGGTGCTGCGTCACGACCGGCGCCACCTCGGGCAGCTCGATCCGCACAGAGACGCTAACGATCTCTGCCGGAAGAGGGGCGTGCAGGCTGCCGCCGCAGCACGCGCACGCCTCGGGACGATGCTCGACGACTGCGTCGGGATCATCGCTGACGACGCGGCTATGGCCCTCGTGACCGGGCTTGGCGCCGCCGGGCTTTGAGTGCTCCCGCTGCTCCTTGCGATTGGTCGCGGGCGGCTTGGACGAGGTCCGCGAGGTCTTCTCTGGCCGCTGAAGCCGCATCACCAGCTCGATCAGCTCCTCGCGGCTCAGCCGTTCCAGTTCGCTGCGGCCCATCTCACGAGAGAATCAGCAAAATCGGCTCCCGGCAAGATGCACCGCGAGCGCCCCACATCGGCCTCCCGCCGGCATCACGCCGCGCTCGCGCGCACCCGTGGGTAATTACCTTTCCTGAATGGACTGCTCGGCGGTGAGCGGCCCAAGACTGGGTGGATGCGGGCACGAGGCTGCCGGTGACCCAGGTCCCTGGCGTCAGCAGGCCATCCTTGGCCGCACGCACTGGGACGCGGAAGCTCTGCGGGATGCGGCGCGAGACTACGTCGTCGAGACACTCGCCTCATTCGATGCGGTTCTCGTGATCGACGAGACCGGCTATCGGAAAAAGGGCAAAGCCAAAGGCGGCGTCAGAAGGTTGTATACAGGCTCGGCGGGCAAGATTTCCAACTGCCAGATCGAGGTGTTTCTCATCGTCGGGCCCATGAGCGTGATCCGCTGGGCGGTTCGCAAGGGCGGGAGCGGGAACCGCTGGCTCACGACTCTCGTCACGCGCAAACCGGAGATGGTCGCGGCGGTCGCGCTCGCCAACAAGATGGCGCGGATGATCTGGGTCGTGACGACGAAGCAGGAAGATTACCGGATGGCGTGACCGGAGCCCCGAGCGGGCGAAGGCACGTCGTGGTCGCGAGGCCGGGGCAAGCGATCGACGGGGAGTAGGCGACACGGACTTCAAAGTTCAAGGCAGGGACATTCAGACCCGAGGCTCGAGCGCATGCAGCTCTCTGAACCGATGTGAACTCAGCCTTCCCAATTGCCCAATGATCTCTATCGAGCATCTTTTTGACATCAAGAATATGCAATATCTGATCACGACAAGTTGGTATTATATTTTTATAATATTTAACACCGTGATATAAATTAATGATTATACTAACAGAATTATCTTCCTTCGCAAATATTAAAAATTTATGTTTTTATAAAATAGTTAAACTCGTCAGAAAATTATTAACGGCCGAGGGATCGGTAGCTAAGTGACGATCGATTGTATGGACCTTTGTATTTGTCTGCAGACGCTCGGCCGATGAAGTGAGCTCGAATGCCACCACCGGCAGCCCAGTGCGCAATGCTAGGGGTAGCGCATAAGCGTCGGTCTCCGGCCAAGTCGAGGGCAGCAAAATTAGATCAGCCGAAATCTGAGTGACGAGATCGAGGATCTCATCATCCTCCCAATGGCGACCAGTCTTTGCTATCTGGAGGGCAGCCTGGGCAACCCTATCGAGGGACAAATCGTCGGTGGAGTACCGTCCCGTTTCGGTGACGCCGGCGCATTCCAATCCACCCTTCAGCGCCGGGTCCGAGTATCCCACGATCGCGAAGCGCAGCGGCAGGTCGCGGTCCTGCGCGTCGGTGGCGAGCGCCTGCAGGAACAGGCCGCCCTTCGTGGCGCTGATCGCGCCGAGCACGGCGACGCGGCGGATTCGGCCGGGCCGCTGGAGGGCGGTCGAGCGCACCGACCGCTCCGGCTCGACATGCGGCCGCACCGTGACCGACAGATCCGGGTACACCGTCCGGATCCGGCCCGCCGTGTCGGAGGACGGCGCGAACACCCGCGCGGCGCCCGCCAGGAACGCCCCGAACGCCGCCCGCCGCTCGCCCGGATCCGGCTCCTCGAACCCGTCCGCGTCCACCGCCAAGCACGACCGGCACTCCGCCACCGGCGCCAGGCCGCAGTAGCGCCCGTCCGGCTGCACCAGGTGGTTGCGGTGGCACACCGGCGAGTAGTCGTGCAGCGTCCACGCGTAGGGACGCCCCGAGCCCGCCACCACCGCCATCAGCGCCCGCGCCGCCGCCCAGCGCAAGCCCGCCAGCGAGTGCACGTGGATCAGCACCGGCGCCAGCTGCCCGACGAACTCCGCGAGCTCGGCCGCGTCGCGCGGCAGGTACAGGCTGTCGAGGTTGGGCAGGTACAGGAACTCGGGGCCGCGATACGAGACGTGGACCTCCAGGTTGCGGGTCCGGTCGATCTGCAGCAGCACCACGCTCAGGCCCTCGGCCCAGGCCTGCGCGACCATGTCGTCGATGTGCCGCTGGATGCCCCCGCCCCAGCTGTGCGTCACGTACAGCAGCGCCCGGCCGGCGAAGTGCCGGGCGAGCCGCGCCCGGTCGAGCCGCGCCCGCCCGCGCCGGCCGGGATCGGCCTGGACGAACTG
>NZ_FOCS01000078.1:0-1147 GCF_900110155.1 Methylobacterium sp. UNC300MFChir4.1
ACCGGCCCGCCAATCCGGCACGACCGGCGCGTCCCATGTGGTCGCCGCCCGTTTCGGATCACGCACCAAGGCTGTGACCTGCCAACCACGCGCCAACATCAACCGGACCACCGCCCCGCCGATACCGCCTGTCGCCCCCAGTACCAGAGCCTGCTTCATCGTCCTGTCCCTCAGTTCGTCGCCGTAGTGATGCGCCGAACACGCGCCCTAGGAAATTGACGAGCTTCGATGGGCCGCCTATCGAAATTCAATGAGCGATGCGGACTTCGCCTGGGACGACCAGCGGGCCTTCCTGACGGTGCTCGACACCGGCAGCCTGTCGGCGGCGGCGCGGGCCCTCGGCCTCACCCAGCCAACCGTCCGCCACCGGGTCGAGGCACTGGAGCGCGCCATCGGGCAGCCGCTCTTCGTCCGCGGCGTGAACGGGCTGGCGCCGACGCCCGAGGCGCTCGGCCTAGCCGGGCACGTACGGCGCATGGCCCACGCGTCCGAGGCCTTCCGGCGCGAGGCCGAGGGCTCTGCATCTGAGGTCGCCGGCCCTGTCCGCCTCAGCGTCTCGGACTTCGTCGGCATCGAAGTGGTGCCGCCGATGCTGTCGGCCCTTCGGGAACTCCACCCGCGACTCGCGGTCGAACTGCTGCTCACCAACGCCAACACCGACCTCCCCGGGCAGGAGGCGGACGTGGCGGTACGCATGGCGCGGCCGAACCAGGGCTCGCTCGTGGCGCGCCACGTCGGCAGCATCCCGCTCGGGTTCTTCGCGTCGCCGGCCTACCTCGACCGGAACGGCTTTCCCGAGACCGTCGCGGACCTCACCCGGCACTCCATGGTCGGGCCCGACCGCATGCCGGCCTACGTCGCGATCCTGGACGCCCTGAGCCGGGAGGCGGGCGGTCCGCTGCCCATCGCCCTGCGCAGCGACAGCCATCCCGCGCAACTCGCCGCCGTGAGGGCCGGCCTCGGCATTGGCGTGGTGCAGGTGCCGGTCGGCGAGCGGGATCTCGTGCGCGTGCTTCCCGACCGCATCGTGTTCGGCCTGGACACGTGGATCGTGGCGCACGAGGACGTGCGGCGCAGCGCCCGCATCGACGCCCTGTTCAACCACCTCGTCGAGTCCTTCCAGGCCTACTGCTCCCGGTAGGCTAAC
>NZ_FOCS01000053.1:0-9652 GCF_900110155.1 Methylobacterium sp. UNC300MFChir4.1
GCCCATGAACTGCCGCACGCGCTCCCCCTACTCGATCATCTACCGGGCGTTCCGGGATGGATCGTGGCCGATCGGGGCTACTCCAGCCACCGCTTCCGGCAGCACGTCCGAAACGCCGGGGCAAAACCTGCCATCCCGTCCAAGCGCAACGAGGCTCCCGCGCGCTGCCCAGAATGGATCTACACCAACCGCAACATCGTCGAGCGGCTCTGGGCACGGCTAAAGGAATGGCGAGCCGTTGCCACGCGCTACGAAAAGACCGCCGCCAGCTTCAGCGGCGTCCTCTGCCTCGCCGCCGCAATAGATCACCTCAGGTGACGACAGACCCTAGACATGCCCGTGCAGGTCAGTGTCGATGGATAGCAGCTCGGCGCGGGCCTATCATGCCCGCCTTGCCCGGCCTCGGAAAGCCGCCGCGCCGGATCGGCGCAGATCGCAGGATCACGGCCCCAACCGCCTGCGGCATTCGGATGCCCGAGGCGCCAATTCCGTTCCGAGCGGGCCGTAGCTGGCGCCACGATGAGCGGGTGACGATTGCCGGGTGGCGTAGATCGCAACTTCTGGCTACGGGTACTCATCACCCCTGCACACACCAATGCGATGAATGACCCAGCCGGGCATGCGCGAAAAGCCGCTTTGAGCGGCTACGACATCCTCCAGTCGCCCGCGGAGCCCGGCTTCGACGATCTCGTCGCCCTCGCCACCCAGATCTGCGATACGCCCGTCGGCCTCATCAGCTTCGTGGCCAGCGACCGCCAGTGGTTCAAGGCCCGGATCGGGTTTGCCCCCTGCGAGACGCCGCTCAGCCAATCCGTCTGTGCCCACGCCCTCGCCGAGCGGGATATCCTCATCATCCCGGACCTGACGCAGGACCTCCGCACCCGTGACAACACGCTGGTGACCGGAGAGCCGTTCATCCGCTTCTACGCGGGCGCCGTGCTGACGGCGACCAACGGGATCGCGATCGGCACGCTGTGCGTGATCGACAACGAGCCCCGGCCGGAGGGCCTCACCCCGCAACAGGCGTCCGGCCTGCAGGCGCTCGCCCGTCAGGTGATGACCCAGCTCGAGTTGCGGCGGGCCATCCGGGAACGGGATCGCGCGCTCACCACCTCCGACGAGGCGCGCGACGCGCTGCAGATCAGCGAGGAGCGCTTCCGGCTTTCCTCGCGCGCCACGACGGATGTGATGTGGGATTGGGATCGCGAGGGCGATACCTTTCACTGGGACGATGCCCTCACCCGCGTCTACGGCTACGTGGCCTCGACCGTCACACCGACGGCCGCATGGTGGTTTGAGCACATTCATCCGGAGGATCGGGAGCGCGTCCGTCAGAAGGTCCTCAGCGCTACCGAGGTGGGCCCGCGTTGGGCCGACGCGTACCGGTTTCAGCGCGCGGACGGCACGTATGCCGACGTGCTCAATCAGGCGTTCCTGGTCCGAAGCAAGGCCGGACGCGTCATGCGCATGACAGGCGTCATGCTGGACAACAGCGCGCGGGCGGCGGCGGACCAGCACCAGAGCCTGCTCAACCATGAACTCAGCCACCGGCTGAAGAACACCCTTGCCATCGTCCAGGCCATCGCGGCGCAGACCCTGCGCAACGCCGCCAGCTTGGACAGCGCGCGCGACGCCCTGCTGCAGCGCCTGATCGCCCTCGGCAAGGCCCACGACATTCTCCTGGCGAGCAACACCGAGCAGGCCGGGATGGAGGCCGTCATCCGGGGGGCGCTGGCTCTGCACGACAACCAGCAGGCGGGGCGGTTCCGGATCGAGGGACCGCCGCTCGAGATCGGCCCCAAGGCCGCGCTGGCTCTCGCGCTCATGATCCACGAATTGGCGACGAACGCTGCCAAGTACGGGGCGCTCTCGACCGAGGCCGGGCACATCGGCATCCGCTGGCAGATCGAGGCGGCGGGCGACGATCCGCAGCTGCGGCTGTGCTGGACTGAATCGGGCGGGCCGCCGGTCTCGACACCGTCGCGCACGGGCTTCGGAACCCGTCTGATCGAGCGCGGTCTCGCCGGGACCATCGGTGGGACCGTGAGGCTGGTGTACCAGCCGAGCGGCGTCACGTGTGATCTCGTGGCGCCCGTCGCAGGGTTTCAAGAAAAGACGGAGATTTCAGATTGAACGAAAACCGTTCCGCGTGCTTGCTCTAAGCCATGAACAAAATCATTTCGAAGCCAACCGCGCTGATCGTCGAGGATGAAAACATCACGCGGATGGAGACCATGGATGTCTTCGCCGATGCAGGCTTCGACGTGATCGAGGCCTGGACTGGCGACATGGCCCTGCACCTGCTTGGTAGACTCCCGACGATCCAGCTGGTGTTCACCGACGTGCGCATGCCCGGTCGGGTCGACGGCATTCGCTTGGCGCAGCTGATCGCGGAGCGTTGGCCGGAGACCGCCGTGATGGTCTGCTCCGGCCCACTCGCGTTCCGGCCGAGAACCCTGCCCGACAAGGCGCGGTTTTTTCCCAAGCCGTTCAGTCTGAACGAGGTCTCGGCGATGGCCCTGGCGTTGGTGGCCTGAGACCGGCCGCTCCGCGCAGCAGTGTCGGCCACACCGGCCTAGATGCCGCCGCCCTGTTCGGACAGGAGATCGAAGATGTTGCCGGTGAGCGCATGGAGCGCGCACGGCTTGGATACGAAACGTGCTCCGTCCGGCAGATCGGTGCCCTTGGGATTGTTCCGACCGGACAGCACCAGCAGCCTGATCTCGGGCCACCGCGCCGCGACGAGCTTCGCCAACTGATACCCGTTCAATTCGCTGCCGGGCATATCGACGTCGCTGATCAGGACGCGCACGTCGGTACGGGTCGAGAGAAGGTCGACCGCCTGCTCGGAGTTGCAAGCCTCGAACACGATGAGTCCAGCGTCGGTCAGCGCCCCGGCCATGTCCATCAGCTGCACCGGATCGTCGTCGACGATCAGGATGCCGAGCTGGTTCGGGGCTAACGGAGCCCTCTGGCGCGTGGTGAGGGCCGTCATGAGCCGGACGGCCCGCCAAGATGACTCGTGAGGGTCGTGATGCGGGAACCCACCAGTCTCGCCGCCTTGCGCAGCTGCCCCTCCGTAATCGCGAAGCGTTCGGCCCACGCGGCTCGAACGACCCGATCATTGATATCGATGTGCGTGGCGGCTCGGCTGGGTAAGGTTTTTTTGACGAACGACATGCGCTCTTGCTTCGCGTCTTCTCATCGAAGACCGCGCCTCAGATATTCAGTTGGATGGATGTTTGCCAACGCGGGACGTTGTGTAAGGTTGCCTTGTCTCGCGGGTGGACGGTGTCTGCGGCAGGATGGGAAGGCTCCACGGCCGCGGGACCGATGATCTTCCGGCGCGACGCTGCGATGCGCCAGAAGCCCGAGTTCTACCGCGGTCGGACAGCTGCAGATCAATGATCCTGTCGCCGGTTTTAGTCTTCTCTGGCGCGCACGATATCGCGGCGCGGGGCGCTAATTTTTGTCCGAGCCACATTAATGGTTGCGATGATTTCGCCGATGGCGTAGAGATGATAAATCGACTTTTGGCCAGATATTCCGGCCGTCTCGCCTGAACAGGGCGAACGCTCTGCATCTCTCCCATTTTCGACGACCAGAGACCGGGCGCGCGTGATGCGCGCTCGGCCCGATTTCTTGCCTGTATAGATATGGAATACCTATGAGCATCGGCACCGTTAAGTGGTTCAACGACACCAAGGGTTTCGGCTTCATCCAGCCGGATGATGGCGGCAAGGACGTGTTCGTCCACATCTCCGCCGTCGAGCGCGCCGGCATGCGCAACTTGGCCGAAGGTCAGAAGATCTCCTACGAGATGGAGTCCGACCGTCGCACCGGTAAGCAGTCGGCCAGCAACCTTCAGGCCGCCTGAGCCTCGCTGGTACGACCGACGATTTTCGAAGCCGTTCCCTCGGGAGCGGCTTCATCTGTTTCTCGCCGCCTTGGCTGAGTCGGGGCGGACAAAAAGGAATTTCCGTGGGTCAATTCAAAACAGACCAGCTCGTCGATCGTCTCGAAGCGACGGCCAAAGCGCGGCAGGCTACGCTGGCCCGCTTCCGGGCTCGTCCTGCGGCCGATGATCCGGTCGTCCTCGCCCGCCAAGCGGCGCGGCACGCGGTCGTCCAGGCCCGGGACGTGCGGGCGAGCGAGCGGGAGATCGCTCGGCTGGCCGCCGAGGCTGACCGTGAGGCTGCAGCGTTGGCCGCAAAGGAGCGCGCCGAAGCGGAGATCGCCCGTCAGATAGCCGAGAAGGCAGCGCGGCAGGCTGACCTCGCCGCCGAGCAGAAGGCCGCGCGCGACGCACGCTTCGCGGCTCGCAAGGCGCGAGCCCGTCGGTAGGTCGGACTTAGCCTGCAGTACCCGTCACCCAGGAGGACGACCCATGTCGCACAAGTTCAAGATCGGTCAGCATGTCCGGCAGCTGGGGCTCAGCTACGCAGGCAATAAGAGCATCGTCGACGGCCTCTTCGAGGTTGTTCGCCTCACGCCGGACGACCGTTCCGGCGAGCCGACTTACCGGATCAGGTCCGCCAGCGGCGAGCGTGCCGTGCGGGAAGGCGAACTCACCCACGCATCCTGATCGGTTTCGGCCGGTCGGATCAGCGCGTGCAGAGAGCGCGTCCTGTGACGGCTCTCAGTCGGGACTCTCAGGACCGGCGGAGATGCCGCGGGCAGTCTGGAATCAAGTTTGTTGAACGCCATGATGACGAACACGAATGCGCATTCGGCCGACGCGGCGATGATTGAACCCAACCAGACGGCCTTCATCCTCAAGGTGACGCGACCTGACGAGGCCGAGTTGTCGGGGCAATTGGCGATGTTCTACGTCGCCATCACCACCTCCGAGGCCGAGGCGCTGGCCATCGTGCGCCGCGCGGTGAAGGGGGATGCCGATGTCGAGCCGACGGGCGTCCGCCTCTCGCAACAGACGGCCAACGCACTCGCTCTGGAAGCAGGCCTCGCGCGGGCTCTGTGACATCACCGCCAGTCCGACTTCGGCGACGCCGGGATCCGAACCGGCCACTCCTCAGGCGGCGACGCGAACCTGCTCCGAAGCTTGCTCGATGGCGGCGATGACCGCGTCTGGCGCCAGATGCTGGATCATGTGGCCCAGGCCGGGCACGACGATGAGGTGACTGTCGGGCAATTCGCCGTGCAGGCGCTTCGACTGCCGATCGACATCGGCGATCTGATCGGCTCCGCCCACGATGATCACCACCGGGAGCCTCAGATCGCGGTAGTGCTTCTGAAGCTCGGCCGCCGACGGCGTCATCAACGCGGCGTCCTCTGCTGACGCCCGCAGCTGGATCGGCCGCAGCATCATGGCCTTCGGAAACTCTCGGTCGAAACGCTCCGTGACGGCGGCCGGCGCGAACATGGCCTTGAGCAGGGCGGGCTGCAGGATCCGACCGATCACGGGCGAGATCGAGTGGCGCATCAGGTCCCCGATGCCGGGGAGCGCCACCGGGGACGCGAGCACCACATCGGCGCGCAGCGTCGGGTAATAATATCCGGACGCCAAGACGAGGCTGCGCACGAGCTGCGGGGCCTGTAGCGCGAGGGCGACCGCGACCAAAGCCCCCCAGGAGTGTCCGAGGACGACGGCTTGGGCAACGGCGAGCTGCTGAAGCGCCTTCTGGAACAGCGTCGCGTGAGTGCGCGGCGTCCAGAGCCCGCGCGGGCGGTCGCTGTAGCCGTAACCGGGTCGGTCGAAGATGATGACGCGGTGGCGCTCAGCCAGATCGTCGACGATGCCGCTGACGAGAAAGTCTTGGATCATCATGCCGTTGCCATGAATCAGCACCAGCGGCTCGCCGTCCCCCCGCTCGACGTAGTGCAGGCGCACGCCATCCACGGTGAGGAACGCGCCGATCGGTGGCGTCCGTCGCTCGGCCTGCTTCGCCTGGGCGGCCGCATAGAGGGCGGACGCTCCCAGCGCGGTCGCGGAGCCGAGCAGGGTCGGAAGCAGCCACGCTGTTCTTGAACGGCCTGTCATGGGATTGATCCTGTTCACTGGAATGGGGCGTGCCTTCCGATTGCCGAGGGACGGCGAGTCCCCTTCCCACCACGGGAAGAGGCGCCGGTCCGCCGTTTCCGGCGCGGCAGGCGATCGGTGTCGGCAGGATGACGCCGGCTGGGCACTTAGTCGGCGCCGCCATACGGCACGCGGGACGCGTCGGTCTCGGCGCAGCTCCCGCCGGTCTCACTCGGACAGGTTGAAGCCTCTGACATGCCCGGCGGAGCGATGACCCAGTTGGAGGCACGACCGTAGCGGTTGCGGCGCCTATCGCGCGCCCTGCCAACGCACCGTCATCCGACGAAGGGCTAAATCGCCATTCGTCTCCGAAGCGCCCTCCGAATCGAAGGATCGGGCCGACTGGCGCACGATCACGTCGTCCCGCGTGATCGACCAGTCGAACCGGCCGGGCTCCTTCGCCGATGGCATGACCTGTAACTTGTGGGGATCGGATCTGAAAACGATCATCTGATCTGTTCGATGCTCCGATAAGAACCGTTTATTAATCTTCCGGGACCGATATTATAAGTCCTTTGGCAGTCACGCCGACGGCGCCTGACTTGTTTCAGTCGCGGAGGCGGACGCATGCTTCCATGCCTCGACGCTGGCTGCCGTGCTCGCCAGTTGCGAAGCCAAGTATTGCAGCGCTTCCGTGCAACGACCGTCTTCGCGGCGCAAATCAGCAGCGCGAGCCCGATCGTCGCTCGCCGCGACAAGCGAGTCCGCAACGAGCGTCAGTCGTTCGGCGACGCGACGCATCGATTGCGGCCCGGTGAAGCTGGTCCGCGCATCGGTGGCGACGGCCTGAATCAGACCTCCAAGATCAGGCTCGAGAACCATCTCCCAGTGCTGGGCATAATTTGACGCCATCATCTGGCACTTGGTGAACCAGCTGAACTCCAAGCCTGTAAGTCTGGGTTGAGCCATAACGCACTCCTTGCTGGACGGGCTGAATTCACGCGCATGCAGACAGCCGACGGCCGCTGTCCTGCCAAAGCGCCGGCCGATGACGTCACCGTTTGCTCAGGTGGCCAGGTCGACTGGCGACGTAGAGCCGCTCCATCATGTCGAGGGTCGTCCCCGAGATTCGCCATGCCGGGAACTCAGCGCATCACCTGCTGACTGACGTCAGCACGCGACAGGACCCGCGTCCGTCCGACGACACAGTCGCGCGTCGCGGCGATCGCCCGCAGGATGCGGCGACTCTCATAAGATGGTGTGTCGAAAATATTTTACCAGATCAAATAAATATAAATCTGGCGATTTATCGCATATTAGTAATTTTATCCCGGAAAACATGAAACAGGCGCTGATCTGAACGAAATAACGTTCTCGGCGTTTTCAGTACTCGAGCTTCCGTTGCTGTCGTCAAGGAGATCCGCCATGCTCAATCAGAAACGTTTTGGGCGCAAAATATCGATCCCCTCGACGATGGAGATCAAGCGCGATCTGATGGTCATGGCGCATGCGGACACGATCGTGAAGTCCTTCAAGAGTCGTGGCCTTACCAGGGACGAATTCGGGGAAGCGGTTTCGGGCCTGGTCGCTGATGGTCTGCTTTCGCTGGAGCGAGCTTAGGTATTGACCCTCCGCTTCGAGCGCACAGACCCCCAAAGCCCAAGTCTCGTGGATGATCGTGACGCTCGATGATCTGGGAAAGCGACAGCGAAGTGGCTTGGAGATGCGTGCCGCGGATGGCTCTGTCGGCGAACGCCTTGGCAGACCGTGGCGCAGTTTCGTGAGCTGACGCTTGTCGCCAGCCCCCTCGGGAAGTGTCGGCGGGCGGTGCCGTGCAGGCCACGTTTTTGCCGAGGGCTCGAATAAGGGTCCGATCGCGGGCAGCATGACCGCCCAAGGCAACGGCACGTGACACGCATCGTGAGGATTGGTCCCGTGCCATTGTCGGGGCCCCAGCCGCCGACCTGCCGTTGTGCACGGACGAGACGCGCTTGGCCGAGGGGCGGGGGGATGAACGCGGCATCGGCATATCTGCCGGCTCGGCTTGATCAGGCCAGGATGACCTCGATTAAATGGCGGTTCGCCCAGATGGACGTGATGGTCCGGTCGATCTCCCGCAGAAGCAGTTCCGCGGCGGCTCGGGTCTCCGGGCTATTGAGCGGGCCGGCGACGATCCGTGCCTGCTGGGCCCGGCGCAGCTCGGCCGCGGCGAGTTCCTGTTCCGCCTTTGCAAGGATGTCCCGGAGGTAGGCGTCGGGCAGTGTCGGCATGGTGGCAGCCTCCCGTCCATGACATGGATCCCGCCGCGCGACCCGGTCACGGGCAACGCGGCTTCGACGAGCCCGCAGGTCAGACGGTGAAGATCTGCAGGAGGACTCCGAGGCTTCCCAACGCCGCAGTGCTGATCCCACAGACGAGGACGATATCCCCGCTCGCTATGTGCTTCGACACCGGTGCAAACCGGTAGGCTGCCGACGTCAGCGCGATGCCGAGCAACGCAATCGCCAGAGCGACGGCCATCAGAATTGTCATGACAATGATCCTTGTCCGCCAGCGGCGGGACTGACCATCGCGCGGACAAGTGTAACGTGTGAAAGAGACGAAATATCCGTCTGCCACCGGCCAGATTTTCGATTGTCAAAACTCTTGGCGATTTCAGGCGAGACAGTTGCTTTTCACGGTGAAATCGTCGCTGGTCGGCGGAGCGGTGGCCTGACTGATCGTCTTGCCATCCTCCAACACAGTCCTGCTTGAGCGGCCCGATCAGGGCGGACGATCGCGCAGGTTGATCCGCGCGGCGCGGAGATCGGTCGATCGACGCAGGCGGTTCGAATCCGCTGTCCCTCGCTGAAGGGGCCGTTTAGGCGTTTTGCCCCGGCTTCCGGATGAGCGGGGCCCGCTGTCCCATCATAAGATTAGCACTTCCATGCGGCGAGTGCTAACGGTGGGTCGATCAAGCGGCGAAACAATCTCGCCGGTCTCTGTCCCGCGACAGCGCCAATCACCGCGGTTGGATCTCGCTTGGGAACGATCAGGATCTCACAATGAAATTCCGTCCGCTGCACGACCGCGTGGTGCTCCGTCGCATCGAAGGCGAGGAGAAGACCAAGGGCGGGATCATCATCCCCGATACGGTCAAGGAGAAGCCGCAGGAGGGCGAGGTCGTCGCTGTGGGGCCCGGTGCACGCGACGAGGCCGGCAAGATCAACGCGCTCGATGTCAAGGCGGGGGACCGTGTGCTGTTCGGCAAATGGTCCGGCACCGAGGTCAAGATTGACGGCCAGGACCTCCTGATCATGAAGGAATCCGACATCCTGGGCATCGTCGCCTAGCCTCGATCAGGCCGTTCGCGGCCTCGAACGACGACCTTCCCGTCGAGGCGCCCGCTGTGGCGTGCCTTGGGGCCAGACGACAGATGATGAGCGCACCACCATGTCCGCCAAAGATGTTCGCTTTTCGGTTGATGCTCGCGAGGGGATGCTGCGCGGTGTCGAGCTGCTCGCCAGCGCAGTGAAGGTGACGCTGGGCCCGAAGGGCCGCAACGTCGTGATCGAGAAGAGCTTCGGCGCCCCGCGCATCACCAAGGACGGTGTGACGGTCGCCAAGGAGATCGAGCTCGCCGACAAGTTCGAGAACATGGGCGCCCAGATGGTGCGCGAAGTGGCCTCGAAG
>NZ_FOCS01000080.1:0-1028 GCF_900110155.1 Methylobacterium sp. UNC300MFChir4.1
GCGACCCGCTACGATCGCCTAGCCTGCAACTATCTCGCAGCCGTCGCGCTAGTTTCCTCTGTCATCGCATGGACCTGAATGACTCCCCTACCTAGTCAATCAGCCCGTGCCATCCTTGTCACCGCGACCGTTCCACGCAAAATGCGGGAGAGCCGCGAAGCCGAGGGAGGAGATCATGCGCCGTACCCTGCGCGAAGTTCAAGCCCCTAAGCGTGACGTAACCTCAAATCGCCGCTCTGACCGCGGCGGTTTGGGTCAAGCTGCGGTGATGCGGCGGTAGCTGGCTGCGAAAGCCTCGGCGGCTTCACGGGTCAGGCCGGTGACCACCAATCCGTCCCGATAAACGGTCCAGAGCCCATTCTTGTCTTCGGAGATCCGGATATCGATCACAGCGCCCTCCTTGTTGCCCGTAGGCAAAGCGGAGCGAGTGTGACAGTTCCCCGACGTGAATCAATCAGTGCCGCTTGAGCGGCGGGAAATACGGGTCGAATGTCTCGTTGCGGGCGCGGTCGGAAGGGGCCTTCGCGCGTTGGCGGACGGGGAAGTGCGGATCGTAGAGGTCCGGCCGCACCTCCGGTGCGGGCTGCGCCTTCTTTCCGTTAGCCTGTTCAGTTGCTGTGCTCATCGGCCCTCAACGCTGCTGCGGCCGGCCTTATAGGCCGCCTCCGGTTGAGAAACTGTTGCCAGACCGCAATAGGCGGCTACAGATGCCCCTCTCCCCTGGTTTCGCCCGGCTCATCAGTGCAGACCTTTCTTATGCCTTCAACGTAACCGGTGCGGCCGCCCCGCCTTTTGATTTGACGGCGGACGGGGAAGGGTCGGCGCTCGTGTTGGATCGAGCGGGGGTGAGCCGATGGCTGAAGTCTGGCCTGACGTCAGGCAGGAAGGTGACGCCTACCGGCGCATCGAGCTCATCACCGGGCTCCGTCGGCGCTAAGCTCGACTTTGGCCATTTGCGGCGCGTCGAGTGGGCGGAGGTGACGAAGCGGGCGTGACGGATAGGCTAGCGGCGTCCCCGCCAAGAGACA
>NZ_FOCS01000052.1:0-11452 GCF_900110155.1 Methylobacterium sp. UNC300MFChir4.1
GGCAGCTTGGCGAAGAACGGCGTGACCTGCGCCCGCCGCAGCGCCTTCCGAACGACGACGTGCCCAGCTGCATCGACGGCGTGAACCTGAAAGATGCTTTTGGCCAGATCGATGCCGACGGTGGTGATCTCCATGGGGATGGCTCCTGCATGAGCGTGGCTGCTGCTTCGACAGCGACCACATCTTGGCACCGAGATGCCGTCAGTCGGAGCGGGAGCCATCCACCCCATCTGCTTTCTCTGCCCCCCATTTCCAAAGCAGCCGTTCCATTATCGGCCAGACTACGACACGCTGGATCGCAATCGCGGGTAAAACCAGACATTCGGCTTGGCGCCCATACCCGCCGCTGGAGCGCGCTGCCTGCCTCGCGGCAAGCAGACAGTGTCGGCATCAACTGGAACTGTCGTTTGCCGCAATGAAGCGATCGATACTGGCGCCGGAGAACATTGCATGTCCTGAAAGTCGATGGTGCCATAGCACTGATGGGTAGGCTCGGAACGGAAATCAGCTATCCCGTAAGATCGTCGGAGCGATGACACGGCGTATTTTATGCGATCAGCCGGCCGGCCAGAAACTGGTTGTGCCGTCGGAATCATGCTACTTGCAGGCATGTCTGAGGCTCTCGAGATTGCTCATGGCACCTTTGGTCGCGTGGCGCTCCTCGACATGGACCGGAGCCTTGTTCGGCACGCGCATCCGCACTGCCACGTTCTTCTGAAGGTCGAAGGGGACGACACCGAGTTCCTCGTCGGGGACCGTGTCGTTGCGCTGACCGACGAACAGGCCGTGCTCGTCAATGCCTGGGAAACGCACGCTTATCTCCATGATCCGCGCCGCGCCAAGGCGATGATCCTAGCCCTCTATATCGAGCCGGACTGGCTGGGGGCCTTCCGGCGCAATTGGGCGGCGAGCGGGGCGCCTGGCTTCTTTGGAAAGCCCTTGGGCGGCGTGACCCCGACGATCCGCCGCTTCGCGCACGACCTCGCTGCGGAGATGGTCTACGCGCCGCACTCCTCGCACATTCAGGATCAGTTGCTGTCGGGCCTGATGATCGCGGTAATCGAGCGGTTCACCGCGTGGCGTGAGGAGGCCGAGTCGCTCCGCGCCGCCGCCAGGCGCAACGCCAGCGATTGGCGCATCCGGCGGACTATCGCGCGAGTGCGCGCCGAGCCCGGTGCCACGTTGGGGATCGAGGCCCTGGCCCGTGAGGCGGGCCTTTCCCGAGCGCAATTCTATCGCCTGTTCGAGCAATCCACCGGAGCTCCGCCCCACGTCTTCCTCAACGCGATCCGCATCGAGCAGGCCGTCGAGTCGATCGTGGGCAGCGAGGAATCCTTGGCGGCGATCGGCACGCGCCTCGGCTTCGCCGCGCCTGCCCATTTCTCGCGCTTCTTCCGGGATCATGTCAGCGTGCCCCCAAGCGTATTCCGCAGCATTGTCCGGCGAAGCGGCCAACCCGCCGTGTGAAGCCAAAGGCCCTCCGCCACGTCGAAAATGAGACGTTTGGGTAAGTCGCGAGATGCCTCGGCATCGTGGCGCCCGCCCGGATCCGTCACTCTGCCCGCGACAAGGACCCCATCGAGAGGTCCGGTGGAGGAAGCGGCTTGGGCATCGTGTCAACGAGCTATGTCGGACGGTCCGTAGAGCGCGTTGAGGACGCCGCCCTGCTCTCCGGGCTCGGCCGCTACATCGACGATCTCGGCACGCGGCCCGGCACGCTGCACGCGTCGATCCTGCGCTCGCCCCACGCCCATGCGGACATCCTCGCCATTGACGTCCAGGCGGCCAAGGCGCTGCCCGGCGTCACCGCCGTGATCACGGGCCGCGACCTTGATGCCGTCACCACCGGTCTCGTCCCCGCCCTGCGGGCGGCCGTCGATGCCCGCGCCATCGCGGTGGACCGGGTGCGCTATGTCGGCGAGCCGGTGGCTATCGTCGTCGCCCGCGACCGCTACCTCGCGGAGGACGGCTGCGACCTGATCGAGGTTCAGTACCGGGTCCGCCCGGCGGTGGTCGACCCGCTGGCGGCCCTCGCCCCCGACAGCGAGATCCTGCACGAGGGTGTCGGCGCGAATCTCGTGAGCGACCGGCGTTTCCGCTACGGTGACCCCGAGGTCGCCTTCGCAGATAGCCCGCACAGCCTGTCCGTGACCGTGCGCTACCCGCGCAACACCGGCTCGCCGATGGAGACCTACGGCGTCGTCGCTTCCTACGACCCCACCGACGACTCCTACGACGTGCTCGCGAACTTCCAGGGGCCGTTCAGCATTCACGCGGTCGTTGCCCGGGCGCTCAAGGTGCCGGGCAACCGCCTGCGCCTGCGCACGCCCCCGGATTCCGGCGGCAGCTTTGGGGTGAAACAGGGCGTCGCCCCCTACGCGGTCCTGATCGCCGCCACGGCCCGCCTCGTGGGACGGCCGGTGAAGTGGATCGAGGACCGGCTGGAGCACCTCTCGGCCTCCGTCTCCGCCACGAACCGGGTCACGACCCTCCGGGCCGCCTTCGAGGCGGACGGGCGCGTCACCGCTCTCGATTGGGATCAGGTCGAGGATTGCGGCGCCTACCTGCGGGCGCCCGAACCCGCCACGCTCTACCGGATGCACGGCAACCTCACCGGCGCCTACGCCATCCGCAACGTCGCCGTACGCAACCGGGTGGTGCTCACCAACAAGACCCCGACCGGCCTCGTGCGCGGCTTTGGCGGGCCGCAGGTTTACTATCCGCTCGAACGGCTGATGCAGCGCATCGCCGTGACGCTGGGCCTCGATCCCTTCGCGGTGATCCGGGCAAACCTAATCCCGGCCGACGCCTTTCCCTACCGCACCGCGACAGGCGCTCTCTACGATTCCGGCAATTACCAGCGCGCCCTCGACGAAGCCGCCCGGGATGGCGGGCTCGTCGAGTTGAAGCGGCGACGGGACGCCGCCCGCGCCGAGGGCCGCCTCTATGGGATCGGCCTGACGGCGGCGGTCGAGCCCAGCGTCTCCAACATGGGCTACATCACCACCGTCCTGACGGCGGAGGAGCGCACCAAGGCCGGGCCGAAGAACGGCGCGCAATCGACCGCCACCATCACCCTCGATCCGGTCGGCTCGGTGACGGTGCAGGTCGCTTCGGTGCCGCAGGGCCAAGGGCACCGGACAGTGCTGGCCCAGGTGGTGGCCGACGTCCTCGGCCTCCCGATGGAGCAGGTCCGGGTCACGGCCGACCTCGACACCGCCAAGGACGCATGGTCCATTGCCTCCGGCAACTATGCGAGCCGCTTCGCCGCCGCCGTGGCGGGGGTCGCGCACCTCGCCGCCACCCGCCTGCGCGACAGGCTCGCGCGGATCGCGGCGGCGCAGCTGAACCTACGTCCCGAGGACCTGCTCTTCGCGGATGGGCGCATCGCCTCGCGATTGAACCCGGATGCAAGCCTGCCCTTCGCGCGGGTGGCCGCCACGAGCCACTGGTCGCCGGGCCTCGTGCCCGAGGATCTCGGCGCGGTGATCCGCGAGACGGTGTTCTGGACGCCCCCGGAGCTGACCGCTCCGGACGCGGAGGACCATATCAATTCCTCCCTCTGCCACGGCTTCATCTTCGACATCTGCGGCCTGGAGATCGACCGGGTCACGGGGAAAATCGCCATCGACCGCTACGTCTCGATGCACGATTGCGGGCGCGTACTGCACCCGGGCATGGTCGAGGGCCAGGTGCGCGGCGGCTTCGCGCAGGCGCTCGGCGCGGCAGTCTACGAGGAACTCGCCTACGGCGACGACGGCGCCTTCCTGTCCGGCACCTTCGCCGATTACCTCCTGCCCACCGCGACCGAGGTGCCGGACCTGCGCATCCTGCACGTCGAGAGCCCGTCTCCCTTCACGCCGCTCGGCGCGAAGGGGGTCGGTGAGGGAAACTGCATGTCGACGCCGGTCTGCCTCGCCAACGCGGTGGCCGACGCCCTCGACCTCGAGGCCATCGACCTGCCCCTGACGCCTGCCAAGCTCGCCGCCCTCGCGGCAGGGGGCGACGAGCCGGCGCCGCCGGCCGGTCGAGCCGCGAAGGCCGCCGCGAAGGCGGGCGACCGGACCCTGCGCGGCGACGGCGCGGCCACCGTCACTGCCCCGCCGGAGACGGTCTGGGCGATGCTCCTCGACCCGGACGTGCTCGCCTCCGTCATTCCCGGTTCGCATGGGGTGCGGAAGCTCTCCGACACAAGGTTCCGGGCCGACGTCACCCTCGGCGTCGGTCCGGTGAAGGGTCGCTACAAGGCCGAGGTGATCCTCTCCGATCTCGATGAGCCCCGGGCGGTGACGCTCACCGGCACGGTGACGGGCGGCCTCGGCAGCGGCGGCGGCACCGGCCGTTTGACCCTGGAGCCCGACGGCTCGGGGGGCACGCGGATCGCCTACGTCTACGAGGCGGCGGTGGGCGGCAAGGTCGCGGCGGTGGGCGGACGCCTCCTCGACGGGGCCGCGCGGGTGATCATCGGCGGGTTCTTCACGGCCCTCGCCCGGCGAGCCGGCGGGTCCGGCAAGCGCGGGCTCCGCCTCCCGGCCGCCCTGCGATGGCTCCTCGCGCGTCTGGGGGTGTCCGCATGAAACCCGCGCCCTTCGCCTATCTGCGCGCCACGTCCGTGGACGACGCCCTCGAAGCCCTGCGCCAGCACGGCCCCGAGGCCCGGATCATCGCGGGCGGCCAGTCCCTGATGCCGATGCTCAACATGCGGCTGACGAAGCCCGCCGTGCTCGTCGACGTGATGCGCATCCCCGCTCTCAAGGAGCCTCGCCTCGACAAGGGGGCCCTCGTTATCCCGGCGGGCGTGCGGCAGGCGATCCTGCTCGACCGGCCGGGGCTCGCCCGGGACTTGCCGCTGCTGGCCGCCGCCTTGCCGTGGGTCGGGCACATCCAGACCCGGGCACGGGGGACACTGTGTGGCTCCGTCGCCCATGCCGACCCGAGCGCAGAGATTCCCCTCTGCCTCGTGGCGCTCCAGGGCGAGGTGCATCTGCGCAACCGGCGAAAGGTCCGGCGCGTCGCGGCGGAGACCTTCTTCGCTGGCATGATGGCCACTGACCGGGCCGACGACGAGATGATCGAGGCCATCGCCTATCCGCTGCGGCGGGAGGGCACCGGCACGGCCTTCGCTGAGATCGGGCGGCGACACGGCGACTACGCGATCGTCGCCTGCGCCGCCGTGGTGGACGGCACCCGGATGCGGCTCGCTGTCGGCGGCGTCGCCGACCGGCCCACAGCCCGCGACTTCCCCCACCTCGACGGCTCGGCGCTCGACGATGCCCTCAACGCCTTCGCCTGGGACCTCGGCGCGGGGGACGACCTCCACGCCACCGCCCGCTACCGCCGCGACCTCGTGCGCAGCCTCGGCCGCCGGGTGCTGGAACAAGCCGCCAAGGTCGCCCGCGGCGACACCCATCAGGAGGCCGTGCCATGCCACAGCTAGACGCGCAGGACCGTCACACGGTCGCCTTCACCCTCAACGGGCGCGAGACCGCGGTCGAAGTCGAGACCCGCACCCTGCTGACCGACGCCCTGCGCCACGGGCTTGGGGCCACGGGCACGCATGTCGGCTGCGAGCACGGCGTCTGCGGCGCCTGTACGGTGTCCATCGACGGGGTTCCCGCCCGGGCCTGCCTGACCCTCGCGGTGGGGGTCGAGGGCTGTGCCGTGCGGACCGTCGAGGGTCTGGCCCCGGAGCCTGGCCGCCTCGGGGTGCTGCAGGTGGCCTTCCGGCGGCGGCACGCCCTGCAATGCGGCTTCTGCACCGCCGGCATCCTGATGTCACTCGACGCCTATCTCGCGCTCCGGCCGAATCCGTCACGACGAGAGATCACGGAAGTGATCGGGGGCCATCTCTGCCGCTGTACCGGCTACGCGCCGATCATCGAGGCCGCCCTGGAGGCGGCTGCGGAACTCAGGGGCGACATCCCGGCCCCGTCATCCCCGGAGGCCGCCCATGCTTGATCTCGGCACCAGCTTCCTCGCGAGCGTCTCCCGCGATCCCTGGGCCCTGGCCCTCGTCGACGGGGAGACCCGGCTGACCTACGCGGAGTGGTTCGGGGTCATTTCCGCGACCGTGGCCGGGCTCGACCGGCTCGGGCTGAAGCCCGGCGACCACCTCGTCACGGTCCTTCAGAACCGGCACGAGGCGGCGACCCTGCACTGGGCCTGCCAATTCTCGGGAGTCGTGATCACGCCAATCAACTGGCGGGCCAAGGCCGAGGAGATCGATTTCGCGATCGAGAACGCGGAAGCCCGCGCCATCGCCTACGAACCGGTCTCGGCCGCGAGCCTGCGTGAGAGCGCGGCATCGCAGCTGATCCCGCGCATCGCCGTCGGCACGCCACCCGGCCCCGGCGAGACGGCCTTCGCCGACCTCGCCGCCACCGAGGAGCCGTCGGCGACGCCCCGGGCCGACGCGGAGGCGATCTCGCTGATGCTCTACACCTCCGGCACCACCGCCAAGCCCAAGGGGGTCCCACGGCGACACCGGGCGGAGCGCGCGGCGGCCGTGGCCCATGTAGCGCAAAACCTCTACGGGCGCGGCGAGCGCACGCTCGGCGTGATGCCACTCTACCACACGATGGGGGTGCGCTCGCTCCTCGCCATGTCGCTGATCGGCGGGACCTTCGTCTGCCTTCCCCGGTTCGATGTGGCGGGGGCGCTGCGGCTGATCGCGGCCGAGCGGATCACCAACCTCTACCTCGTGCCGACCCTCTACCACGACCTCGTGCACCACCGGGATTTCCAGGCGACGAACACGACCTCCGTGCGCAAGCTCGGCTTCGCCGGGGCACCGATGACGGACGGCCTGCTCGCCCGCCTGACCGAGGCGTTCCGGCCGGACCTCTTCGTCAATCATTACGGCTCGTCGGAGGTCTACACCTTCACGATCAACCACGAGGCGGCGGTTAAGCCCGGCTCGGCCGGGCGGGCGGGCCTCAACACCATGGTACGTGTCGTGTCCCTGGGGGGCGATCCTAGCCGGACCGCCGCGCCGGGCGAGGAGGGCGAGATCGCCGTCATCGCCAAGGGCGACGAAGCCTTCGAGGGCTACTGGCATCGCCCCGAGGCCGACGCCAAGGCCTTCCGCGACGGCTGGTACTTCACCGGCGACACCGGCTTCGCCGACGCCGACGGCGACCTCTACGTCACCGGGCGGGTGGACGACATGATCATCACCGGAGGCGAGAACGTCTCGCCCGTCGAGATCGAGAGCCGCCTGTCCCTGCATCCGGCGGTGTCCGAAGTCGCCGTCGTCGGCCTGCCCGACGAGCGCTGGGGCCGGATCGTCGCGGCCTTCATCAAGCGGAGCGGCAGCACCGACGCGGCGGCGCTCGACGCCCATTGCCGGGCCGGCGGCCTGCCGAGTCACAAGCTGCCGCGCCGCTACGTCTTCGTGGACGAGATCCCGAAATCGCCGGTCGGCAAGCTGCTGCGCCGCCAACTCGTGGCCGGCGAGTACGTCCTGGAAGGCGGGGCCGAGCCCCATGCCGAAGGTCACGAGGCTGCCTGACGGTCCCGCCCCCACTCCGAATCACAAGCGAGAGACCAAACCCATGACGAGCGACACCCACACCATCGACCCGCGCCTGACGAACCTCGACGGGTTCCGCGTCGAGATCGACTCGGAGCGCGAGCGCGCCGACGTGATCCTGGCGCGGCCGCCCATGAACGTCATTGCGATGCCCCAGCGCGACGAGATCCGTAAGGTGTTCGAGGCGCTGGACGAGGATCCCCGCGTGCGGGTCATCGTCCTGCGGGCGGAGGGCGAACACTTCTCGTCGGGGGGCTACATCAAGGGCTTCCTCGACGCCTCGCCCGAGCACGTCTCGAAGCTCGCCTGGAACATGGCGGCGCCGGCCCGCTGCTCGAAGCCCGTCATCGCCGCCAACCGGGGCTATACGTTCGGCGTCGGCTTCGAGATCTCGCTGGCCTGCGACTTCCGCATCGTCTCCGAGACCTGCCGTTACGCCCTGCCCGAGCAGAAGCTCGGGCAGATTCCCGGCTCCGGCGGCTCGGCCCGTCTCCAGAAGATCGTTGGCATCACCCGGACCAAGGACATCGTGATGCGCTCCAAGCGCATCCCCGGACGGCAGGCCCTCGACTGGGGCATCGCCACCGAATGCGTGGCCGACGCGGACCTGGAGAAGGCCACCGACGCGCTGGTCGACGAATTGCGCGCCTTCTCCCCCATCGCCCAGCGCACCGCCAAGAAGCTCCTCAACGACACCGAGGATGCGAGCCTCTCCATCGCCATCGAGCTCGAAGGGCATTGCTACAGCCGCCTGCGGCAGGCCGATGACTTCCGCGAGGGCGTCGAAGCGTTCCACGCCAAGCGCGCGCCGCGCTTCACCGGCTCATAGCCCGGCCGCGCCGGGGGGCTGCATAGCGGCTCCCCCCATCCCGTGACCTTCACCGCATCGCTTCGATCCCGCCCAGGCGGGAAACGACGGCGCGCGCCCGAATGGCTCCCATCCAGACCCAGAGCCCGAACCGGCCCCACCGCGGCAACGACCGCATCCCCCGGAGGAACCCCATGCAGACCGCCGCCACCTTCGCATCCGATCCCCCCGCCCTCGCCAGGCCCACCGGTCGGCAGACGGCGACGGCCGCCATGGCCTCGCTGTTCGGCTGGGGGCTCGATCTCTTCGACCTGTTCATTCTGCTCTACGTGGCGCCGGTCGTCGGCACCTTGTTCTTCCCGGCGGACAAGCCGATGCTGTCGCTGGCCGGAGCCTATGCCTCCTTCGCGGTCACGCTGCTGATCCGGCCCCTCGGCTCCGCCCTGTTCGGCTCCTATGCGGACCGCTTCGGCCGCCGCCGCGCCCTCATGGTGGCGGTGATCGGCGTCGGCCTGTCGACGGCGGTCTTCGGCCTCCTGCCGACGGTCGGCCAGATCGGATGGCTCGCCACCGCGATCTTCCTATTCTTCCGCCTCGTCCAGGGCGTCTTCGTCGGCGGTGTCGTTGCGGCATCCCACACGATCGGTACGGAATCTGTGCCGGAGCGGTGGCGGGGGCTGATGTCCGGGGCGGTCGGCAGCGGGGGCTCGGCCATCGGCGGCCTCCTGGCCTCCCTGGTCTTCTATCTCGTCTCGCTCATGGCGCCGGGCGAGGCCTTCGCCGACTGGGGCTGGCGGGTGATGTTCTTCTCGGGCCTACTGACCTCGGTGATCGGCCTGATCCTCTTCCGCAACCTCGAGGAATCCCCGATCTTCAAGGAACTGCAGGCCCGCAAGGCCGCGCTCCGGGAGGGTGCTCCGACGAAGGCCTCGCCGATCCGCTCGCTGTTCTCGCCGTCCAACCGGGGAAGCTTCGCGGTCGCGACGCTCATCTCCTTCGGCGGCGGCGCGGCCTACTACCTCACGTCCGGCTACCTGCCGACCCTCCTCAAGCTCGTGAACGGCGTACCGAACGCCACCGCCTCGATGATCCTGATCGGCGCCAACGTGGCGGCGGCGATCGGCGCCTGCGGCATGGGCGAACTGAGCCAGCATATCGGGCGCAAGCGGTCGTTCTTGCTGATGGGAGTCATCCGCCTGTTCGCCTTTCCCGTTCTCTTCCTGACCATGGCGAACACGACGAGCCTCATGGGGGTCGCGGCCTGTGCCTTCCTTCTCTCGCTCATCGCCAACGCCAGCTACGCGCCGCTGTTGATCTTCCTCAATGAAAAATTCCCGACGGCGGTACGGGCCACGGGGACGGGCCTGACCTGGAATATCGGCTTCGCGCTGGGCGGCATGCTGCCGACGTTCGTCTCCCTCATCGCCGATGGGCCGACGCAGATCCCGATGGTGCTGACGGTCGTGATGACATGCGTCACGCTAGTCTATCTCGTTGGCGCCGTTATCACTCCGGAGACGCAGGGCAACCTCGACCGGGCGTGACGGCCCCCCATGCAGGCGGAGCCACCTCCCAGGGCGAGCGTTCTGCTGGTCCTCCGCCTGCACGCCCTTGACCAGTCCGTCCTTCCCTATTCCGAGGGAAGGACGATACGTGCTGGTCGAATCCCGGTGGGAGCGATGAAATGGCTCGTCTGCAATCCTCCGGCTTCTTCGATCTCGGCGATGGTCGACTGGAATATCATTTCGTCGGTCGACAGCCGGAGGTGGCCCCCACGCTTGTGTTGCTCCACGAAGGCCTCGGTTCGGCGATGCAATGGGGCGCCCTGCCCGAGACTCTCGCCCAAACGACAGAGTGCGGTGTCCTGGCCGTCTCCCGCCAGGGATATGGCGCGTCGAGCCCGGTGCCCTTGCCTCGCCCGGCCGATTATCTCGAGCACGAGGCCCGCACAGTCCTCCCGCGGTTACTCGACGCCGCAGATTTCAGGAGCGGCGTGATGATCGGCCACTCCGACGGCGCCTCGATCGCCGCTCTCGCCTTGGCGGAAGGCGATGCCCGCCTGCGGGGCGGTGTGCTGATGGCACCGCATTTCTTCGTGGAGGAGGTCACGCTGTCCGCGATCCGGCGAACCCGAGCCGCCTACGAGCGGGGGCTCTTGAGGACCCGCCTCGGCCGCTGGCACACCGATGTCGAAGGGGCCTTCCGTGGCTGGAACGACGCATGGCTGGATCCGGCCCGGCGCGGATGGACGATCGAGGCTGCGCTGACACGCCTGACCGTCCCCGTGACACTTATACAGGGAACCGAGGACGCCTACGGGACGCAAGCCCAGATCGCTGCAGCCCGCAGATCATGTCCACCCAGCCTGCTCACAGTCCGTGAGATGCCGGGTGTCGGTCATGAACCACATCGCGAAGCTTTCGCGGACACGGTCGCTCTCATCTCGGCTTTCGTCGAGTATGTCCTGAAAGACGAACCAGGCTAAGGACCTACACAATCCTGACGGCGCTATGATGAATGACGGAGCTGTCTCCGACAACAGAAGCACATCTTCAGTTCGCGATTCTGCGAGAGGCCGAAACGCCACGTCCGCTATATGTCCCGCACTTCCGCAAATCGCCTTTCCGCTTCCGGCCAGCATTTTCCATCACGAAGCACTTCTGTGAACGTCTTCGATGAGTGGTTTTCTGTCTATCGAATTTCGGCCAGCAAGTCATGAAAGCGAACGTCGGCCACATGCATACTCACGAGGGAAGCCAGGCATTGGCCTGCTTGAGGTGAGCGCTATTTGTTCGTTCAGGTGTGAGGCCTAGGTAGGGAACTCATACAACCAACTGCTGTTGCTCGTGTTTTCGTCCTGAGATTGGGGTTTCCAGCGCAGGAGGTTCGCGATGGCACGGTTGTTCTGGCTCTCCGATGAAGCCTGGGGGCGGATCGAGCCGCACCTGCCGCACGGCCAACCGGGCAAGCCCCGGGTCGACGACAGGCGAGTGATCAGCGGCATTCTGCATGTGCTGAAGGTCGGCTGCCGCTGGCAGGACACGCCCTCCGCTTACGGTCCGCACACGACGGTCTACAACCGCTACAACAGATGGTCTCAGCGCGGGATCTGG
>NZ_FOCS01000068.1:0-2048 GCF_900110155.1 Methylobacterium sp. UNC300MFChir4.1
CTTGAACCGCTCCGAGAAGGCGTGGAAGATGGGGCCACGTGAATGGGTCATGGCCAAGGCGCAGTTTGCCGGCATCTTCGGCGAGCGCTTCACCCGGGCCATGGCGGCCTGATGTTCAACCCGCCGCCCGCACACGGAATTCCTGACAGTCCCGATCAAAGGACGCGACTCCGTTCCAGATCGCAGACGATCGTGCCGTAGCGCCGGCCCCGCCGCCAAGCCCAGTCGTCGATCCCGACCACACGCGCGGACGCGCACCCTGCGCTTTTGCAACGGCGGATCAGCCGCAGGACGGTGTCGCCGCTGACCGGCACGGCAAGCCGTCGCGACAGGCGGGCGCCGGCCTCGCCGCCGAGCGCCATGCCGATATCGGTCTGCGCCTCGGCCAAGCGATCGCTGCGCTGTGCCCCCGCACGGGCGAGGCCGGGAACAGGCTCGGCGAAGATCCGGCCCGGACAATGGCTGCAGCGGAAGCGGCGCACCTTCACCCGCCACGTGACCGAGCGATCCTGCCAGGGCAGGTCCTTCAGGGTTCGCCAGTACGAGCTATGCACCCGGGCCGACCATCGTCCACACTGCGGGCAGGCTGCGCGGGCTGCGGTCGTCCTGGCCGTGAGCGTCAGCGCATCGGCATCCAGCGCAAGCTCGTCGACCTGCACACCTTCTACAACCGAGGGCAATAACAGGTTCGAGATCCGCATCGCGCTCTCCCTCCGCCACCCCGGGGATCAACGCTTCACAAGGCGCTCAGCACCGAACCTGCTGAAGAACCAGTTTGCCGTGTCGCCTGACAGCTGGCGCCGCACACCGTCACTCGCGTAGTCTACGAGACCACCGTCGCCTATCGTCGTGCCTTCGAACGCACCCTGGTGCCGTCGTGGGTGCGGCCGGGACGACGGGCGGTGTGCGGCGCGAGGGTGAGCCCATTCTCCTGCAGGATACGCAGCACCCGCTTGGCATTGACGCTCGCCTCGCCGCGCGAGCGCAGTGCCCGGTTCACCAGTGCGGTGACGCGGCGATAGCCGTAGCTCGGTGCGGCTTGCAGCCGGCATCGCCACGCGGGCCGAGACCCGGTCCAGACGCGACCTTGGCCGGGTCGATCACGCCCGATGGCAGACCTTGCGCGACGCTCTCGACCGCAGACGTCAAGCTCGCACCGCACGCACCCGCTTCCGACGCGATCCCGACGCCTATCTCAACACCCTCGAACAGCTGGCTTTGCCGTCCTAGTTTTTTTGTGCGGGCGAGGTCGAGCGCCTCCTTCAGGATCTCGACCTCCATGGTCTTGCGCCCGAGCAGGCTTTCGATGTCGCGCACGCGCCGCTCGAACTCGCGAACCCGGCTGGTGCCGACGACCTCCTCGTCGGCGTGCACGGCCTGATGGCCGCCCTCCAGCATGCGCCGCTTCCACGAGAACAGCAGGCTGGGCAAGAGGCCGTAGCGACGGGCGACGACCGACACGGACGAGCCGGGCTGCTGGCTCTCCTCGACGAGGCGGATCTTCTCGGTGGTGGACCAGCGCCGTTGACGCTGAATGCCGGTCAGGATCTCGCCGTGCACCGGCGGGGCGGTCGGATCGGACGAGATAGCCTTACCCATAGGCCAACGCCTATGCCTTCGTGAGCTATGCCGCCTGTCCGGTCAAAACGGGGGGCGGTTCAGCAGCCTCAAGCCGGGCCCGGCCGCAAGCCTAGCAGGACTGGCGCCGATGGCGCACGACTCGACTGCAGCACAGGCCTACGCTTAATCCGGGGCGGTTCATGCCCCTCCTGAGGGGCGGCCGCACTTGGCAACAAAAATTCGCTTGAGCAAAACAGATACTCAAGCGCACGATGTTCAGCCGCGCCAGCTTCGCACTCCTTCGCCATCGCGTGCTCCTTGCTACCTGATCCACGCAAAGTGCGGGAGAACCGCGAAGCCAGGGAAAGATCAAGGAGCGCTTGCAGCATCCCCCTAGGTCGCGAACCCATAACGGCTGGCACGGTTGAACCGCGGCGTCGTTAGCCCTCTGAGCAGGAGGGCCTTGATGGCGCGGTTTGATCTGACGG
>NZ_FOCS01000049.1:0-19772 GCF_900110155.1 Methylobacterium sp. UNC300MFChir4.1
CCGCTACGAGAAGCGAGCCGCGAACTACCTCGCCATGGTCACGCTCGGCATGACCATGCTCTGGCTCAGATGACTTTGCAGAGACGCCCTAGGCGGTCCGCCCCCGAGCCCGCCCCCGCAGCGCGTCCTGGAACGCGGCGAAGACCCGGCGCATCTGCGGGGCCTTGTAGGGAAACAGCTCCGCCGAATCCATGTCGTGGACGACCATCCCGGTATCGGCCTCGAAGATCAGCAGACGGCCGTCCGCGCTCTCGGCGCAGTCGATGATCAGGTAATCGAGGCCGATCCTGCGGTGGATCTCGGCGAACGCGGCGCGGTGGCGCTCGGCGAAGTCGGTGTCGAACGTGGCCATGGCGGCGGCCTCGACCTGCCGCTTCACCGGATCCTCCAACATGCCGGCGTTGAGGTAGTGGATCATCCAGTGATCGCGGATGGCCATGTGGCAGAGGTAGGGCACACCGTCGATCAGTACGATGCGCAATTTCCGATAGAGGCCGTCGGGACCGCGGTAATCGCAGAACTGCGTGACGTAGAACGCCTCGGCCTCCGTCTGCGCGAGGTAGAGATGCAGGTCCTCCGACCGGTCGATCTTCTGGAGGTCGTTGCCGGCGTGCGTGTCCAGAGGGCGCACGAGGAGCGGGTAGGTCGGGCCCTCGGCTCTGCGGGACGCCGCGGCGCTCAGGATGGAGCGGCTCACGCGGACGACCTCCGGCGCCAGGATCCCATCCGCCCCGCGGAGCGCGTCCGCGATCCCGTGGCGGGACGTCTTGAGGACGTGGCGCGGGTGATTGACGATCGGCCGCGTCCACCGGTCCGCCGCCGCCGCGAGGGCTTCCAGGAGCGGCTCGGCGGTCCGCGCGTAGGCGATGCCCGTGACGATGACGTCGTGCGCCGGCAGGTCGTGCGGGACCGGCTCGCCGGGGCGGAGATAGAGGTAGGTGAGGCCGAAATCGCCGTCGTTCAGCAGGAAGTCGATCGGCGTGTTGGCCATGAGATCGCCGGCCGTGACCAAGACGAGGACGCGGATCCGCGCCTGATCCGGGTTCGAGCGCAGCGAGAAGACCCGCTGTCCGTCCAGCACCTCTCTCTGGAGCGCGAGCCCCTCGGTGAAGCGGTGCTTCAGCAGCAGGATCGTCGCCATGTCCAGCGCCGTCCCGGCGTCGAGGGCGGAGTCGCCGCCTTCGGCGAGGATCTCGGCGGCCAGGGCGGCCATGTCGGCGCCCTCGAAGGCCGCCCGGATCAGGCGGGCCGGGCCGATCATCGGGTTCGGGTTGTCGATCCCCGCAACGTGCGCTTGCATCAGAGCCTCCGAGCCGTGGGGTCGCCGCAGCGATCCCGGAACCGCGATCAGGTGTTTCGAATCGCGCTCCGCGGCACGACGAACGCACTCTGACCGCACGGAGGTTTACGAAGCGCTAACCATGTTCTCGGTTCACCGGCGGCAGTCCCGGCCGCGACGCGGAGGCCGTGCGCGCGCGTCAGGCAAGCCTCACTCGCGCCGCGGCGCGGCGCCCGCGCGCCGGAGGGCGTCGGCCAGCGCCCCGCCGGGGGCCTCACCCGGGCTCGGTCGGCTCCGCGGCGCGTCCTGCCGCGGCTCGGCCGTCCTCTGGATCTGCTGGCCCGGCTCGACGGGATCGTCGAGCCGCAGCGACAGCGCGATGCGCTTGCGCGGGACGTCGACGCTGAGGACCAGCACCCGTACGACCTCGCCGATCCGGACGACCTCGGTGGGCGACGCGATCCGCCGCCGGGCCATCGCCGAGATGTGGACGAGCCCGTCCTGGTGGACGCCGATATCCACGAAGGCCCCGAAGGCCGCGACGTTGGTGACGACACCCTCGAGCTGCATCCCGGGCTTCAGGTCCCCGATCGTCTCGACGCCCTCCTGGAAGCGCGCCGTCTTGAATTCCGGCCGCGGGTCCCGCCCCGGCTTCTCGAGCTCGGCGATGATGTCGCGCACGGTCGGCAGGCCGAAGCGCGCGTCGACGAAGGGCTCCGGCGCGAGGCGGCCGAGGAGGGCGGTGTTTCCGAGCAGGACGTGGATGTCGCTCTTCGTCGCCTGGAGGATGCGGCGGACCACCGGATAGGCTTCCGGGTGGACGCCAGACCCGTCGAGCGGGTCGTCACCGCCCTGGATGCGGAGGAAGCCGGCGGCCAGCTCGAAGGTCTTCGGGCCGAGCCCCGGGACCTTCTTGAGCGCCGCCCGCGTGCGGAACGGGCCCTGGGCGTCGCGGTGGGCGACGATCCGCGCCGCCATCGCGCCGCCGAGGCCTGAGACCTGCGCCAGCAGGGCCGGGGAGGCGGTGTTGACGTCCACCCCGACCGCGTTGACCGCGTCCTCCACCACCGCCGAGAGCGACCGCGACAGCTTCGCCTCGCTCACGTCGTGTTGGTACTGCCCGACGCCGATCGACTTGGGGTCGATCTTGACCAGTTCCGCCAGGGGATCCTGGAGGCGCCGGGCGATCGACGCGGCGCCGCGATGGGACACGTCGAGGTCGGGCAACTCCTTGGCGGCGATCTCGGAGGCCGAGTAGATCGAGGCGCCGGCCTCGGAGACCACGACCTTCGCCAGCGGCAGGTCCGGGTTCGCCGCGATAATCTCCGTGGCGAGGCGCTCGGTCTCGCGGGACGCGGTGCCGTTGCCGACGGCGAGAAGCTCCACGCCGTGCAGCCGGCAGAGCCGGCCGAGCGTCGCGACGGCCTCCCGCCAGCGCCGCTGCGGCTCGTGCGGGTAGGTCGTCTCCACCGCGACGACCCGCCCGGTCCGATCCGCCACCGCGACCTTCACGCCGTTCCGGTAGCCCGGATCGAGCCCCATCGTCGCCCGGCCGCCCGCCGGAGCGGCGAGGAGCAGGTCCTTGAGGTTCCCGGCGAAGACCGACACGGCCTCGTCCTCGGCCCGCTCGAACAGCCGGCCGCGCAGGTCCTGCTTGATCCCGGCCCGGATCTTCGTTCGCCAGGCCGCGCGCACCGTGTCGAGGAGCCAGGCATCGCCGGGACGCCCCCGCGCCGCGATCTCGAAGCGGCGGCAGATCGCCGTCTCGAAGGGCCCGGGAAGGCCCGGCGCCGACTCCTCCCCCTCCGCGGCGAAGCCGACGTCGAGCACCTCTTCCCGCTCACCGCGGAAGATCGCCAGGATCCGGTGCGAGGGCATGCGCTCCAGCCGCTCGCTCCAGTCGAAGTAGTCCGAGAACTTCACCCCCTCGTTCGCCTTGCCCTTGCGCACCCGCGAGACGAGCTGACCGGTCCGCCAGTAATCCGCCCGCAGGCGCCCCACGAGGTCGGCATCCTCGCCGAAGCGCTCGATCAGGATGGCGCGGGCGCCCTCCAGCGCGGCCTCGGTGTCCGGCACGCCCCGCGCGTCCGACACGTAAGCGGTCGCGACCGCTTCGGGCGCGCGGTCGGGACGGCTCATCAGGGCCTGGGCCAGCGGTTCGAGGCCGGCTTCGCGGGCGGATTGCGCCTTCGAGCGCCGCTTGGGCCGGAAGGGCAGGTACAGGTCCTCCAGCCGCGCCTTCGTGTCGGCGGCGTTGAGGGCCGCCGCCAGGGGCGGGGACATCTTTCCCTGGGCCGTGATGCTCGCGACGATCGCGGCGCGCCGCTCGTTAAGATCGCGCAGGTAGGACAGGCGCTCCTCCAGCCTGCGCAGCTGCGTGTCGTCGAGGCCGCCCGTATTCTCCTTCCGGTAGCGCGCGATGAACGGCACGGTCGCGCCGCCGTCGAGGAGCGCCACGGTGGCCGCGACCTGCGCCTCCCCGACACCGAGTTCCTCGGCGATCAGAGCGTTCACGGATTTCATGGGTTCTCCGACTGGAGTCGCGGCGACGGACGGGCTGCCTGGGTGGAGCGCCAAGCCGTCGGAAACAAGGCACCGGTCAGGGGCGTGGCTGCGCGTCCGCCCCGGCCTCCGCCTTCACGGCCCGGGCACAATCCAGGATGCGGTGCCGGGCATCGGGATCCTTGATCGAGAACCACAGGGTCAGCAATTCTTCGGTCATCGAACGGTCGTCCTGCGGGTCCGGATCGAAGAAGACGTCGACCGAACATCCGAGAGTCTCGGCCAGATCGCCGAGAAGGCGGCGCGACCGTTCGTTCGGGACTCTGCTGTGATCTGCCATCACGTCGATCCGCCTCGCAGCGCCACCGGGTGCTGCCGCCAGAATGCCCTCGACCCCGCCCGCAACGGGTCAGAGCATCGAGATCCAGACAATCCAGTCAAGTCCGCGCGTCGCAGGACCGTCGCGGCGTCGGCAGCGCGGATGCCGCGGCGGCTGTCACGGGGCCAGCGCAGTTCCTCGGGATAGCTGGCCGGCTGTCCGGTCAACCTGGCACGGATTTCGCACCCGATTGTTCGGGTCAGATCTCGATGGATAGCTGGCACGATGCTGAACCATCGATCTCCCCGCCCTCCGTCCACGAAGACAATAGTCTTCAGCGGAAGTTCGCGGCGGCCGGCGCGCCTTGACGGTCGCGAAACAACGTCATCCGGATGTCACCCGCGGATGCAAATCTTTCGCTTCGCATGTCCCGGACAGGGAGGCGCCCGTGCAATTCGAGATACGAGAGCGTAGCCGGTCGCTGTGGTCCTGGGTTCTCGTCAACGAGACTGACGAGCCCGTTCTCGAATCGCGACGCAGCTTCCCGTCCCGCGCCCAGGCCACGGCGGCGGCCCTGGCCTTCTCCCAGCTCGTCTCCCGTGCGGGGCGCAGCCTGGGCGGCGGCCCGCGTCAGGTCGGGTTCCTCTGACGGTAGCTTGCTCCGGTCCGGTGTCAGGTCGTCCGGATCCGGTGGCGCACGAGGCTTACGAGACTCGTGGCGGCGATGACGCAGCCGACGCCCATCGCGCCGAGGCAGCTGATGGTGCGGATCGGCTCGCCGCGGGCCAGGACGATGGCCACCGCGAGCGGCAGGAGCAGGAACACGAACAGGAGGGTCATGACCGGATCCGAATGACGATGCGCGAATCTAGGACCCGAATGGTTAATCACTTCTCACGGCTCGGTCCGGCTGGCAGCTTCGGTGGAGCTCACGATCGGGGCGCACCGACACGTCTTCGCGAGCGGCGCTGAGCGATCTCGGGCGCGCGCCGCGACCCGTCACTCTGCGGGCGGACGGACCGCGATCACCGTTCGCGCGCGTCGAGGCGGACGAGGCGGTCGACCAGGGCCCGGTCGTGCAGGAGCGCCATCCGCTCCTTCGGCGAGAGCCACGCCTGCGCCTCCGTCACCGTCTCGGCCTCGCAGATCTTGGCGGTGGCCAGGGTCTGGTCCGGATCGATCGCGCCCCGTGGCCGCCGCTGTCCGAGGGGCAGCATCCGCGTGTGGTCACGCGCGAGGTCGGGATCGGCGTGGAGGGCCGCGAGGGCATCCGTCTCGTCGAACCCACGCTCCGCGTTGCGGGCCGCGAGGGACGCGGCGCGGACCGCGATCTCCGGGGGTGAGGCCTCTTCCGGCGTGGCGAGGAGCAGGCGTCGCTTGAGCGCCAGGCCGAGTCCGAGCTGGCCGCTCGCCCAGGAGATCGGGATCGCCAGAACGAGACCCAGGATCGTCGGGCTCATCCAGAGGAACAGCGAGGTGGCGATCGCGAAGGCGGCGACGCCCGCCACCAACCCCAGCAGCGTGTGCCAGCGATGGCGGACGACGATGTCGCGCAGCGGGATCGAGCCGTCGTCCCGCCGCTGCGGGTTCCATCCCGTGTCCCGTCCGAGCAGGATGCCCATCACGGAGCCCGACTGGATCACCATCGCCACCGGCGCCACCAGTGCGGATAGCAGGATCTCGACGAGGCTCGACAGGACGAGCCGTCCGGCGCCGCCGCAGGCGCGCCGCACCGGGCCGTCCAGCAGCGCCAGGATCAGGCCGAGGAACTTGGGTGCCAGCAGCACCGCCATGGTCAGGCCGAACAGCTGGAGCGCGCGGACCGGATCGAAGCGCGGGAAGACCGGCGAGAAGCCGGCGCCGCCGAAATAGTCCGGCCGCTCCGTGGCCGTCTGGAGCACCAGCAGGATGCCGACCACCAGCTGCAGCAGCCACAGCGGTGAGGCGAGGTAGCCGGCGATGCCGGTGGCGAAGTGCTGCCGCGTCGCGGGATGCAGCCCGGCGGCGCCGATCACCCGCGCGTGCTGGAGATTGCCCTGCGCCCAGCGCCGGTCGCGCACCGCCACGTCGATCAGCGAGGGCGGGCTCTCCTCGTACGAGCCCGGCAGGCGATGGAGCATGTACACCGCCCAGCCCGCCCGGCGGATCAGGGCCGCCTCGACGAAGTCATGGGACAGGATGTGTCCGCCGAAAGGCGGTTTCCCGGGCAGGTCCGGCAGGCCGCAGGAATCCGCGAAGGCGCGGGTCCGGATGATCGCGTTATGACCCCAGTAGTTGCCGTCCCGGCCCGACCACGCGGCGAGGCCGGCGGCGATCACCGGGCCGTAGATCCGGGCCGCGAATTGCTGGAGCCGGGCGAACAGGGTGTTGCGGTTGATGATCAGCGGCAGCGTCTGGATGATCCCGGCATCCGGGTCCGCCTCCATGGCGGCCGCGAGCGCCACGACGGCAGATCCGCTCATCAGGCTGTCGGCGTCCAGCACGAGCATGTGGTCGTAGCGCCCGCCCCAGCGGGTGACGAAATCGCCGATGTTGCCGGCTTTGCGGTGATGGTTCTTCGGCCGGTGCCGGTAGTAGAGCCGGGCCTCGGGGCCGAGCCGGCCGCGCAGGTCGAGATAGGCCCGCTCCTCGGCGATCCAGGCATCGGGCTGGGTGGAGTCCGAGAGGACGAACCAGTCGAAATGATCGCCCAGCCCGGTCGCCTCGACCGCCTCGCGCATGGCCTCGATACCAGCGAAGGTACGGGCCGTCGCCTCGTTGTAGACGGGCATCAGGACCGCGGTCCGCGTGCGCAGCGCTGCCGGGTTCGGCGCCGGCCGGGGCCCGCGCAGCAGCGTCGCGAAGCCGAGCACCGCGCTGGTGAAGGCCAGGGCGATCCACGAGAAGGTCAGGCAGAACAGGACGACCAGCACGAGCTGGAGGGCGGTCGGGCTGCCGGAGACCGACACGGTCTCGACCATCTGCCAGCCGCCGAAGGCCGTGAGCGCCAGGGCGCCGCCGAACACCAGGATCCGCTCAGGCCAGGGCGTCCGGACCCGGCGCTCCGGCCGGTGACCGAGCCCCGGATCCCAGCGCGCCAGATCCTGGACGGGCATCGACAGGGGAGCCTCGGGCGGCAGATAACGGCCGCCGTCGGTCACGGTCTCGCGCCCGGAACCGGCGTCCGTCGCTGGCGGCAACATCATGGTCTCGTCCAGTCGCACGGGGGAGGCCGTTCCTCAGTAATCGGGTCGGGGTTCAGGGTGTCCAGCGAAACAGCCAGGTCTCGCTGGCCCGGGCCTGGCCGCGCCGGAGCGCGAGACGCAGCTCGCTCGCGCGCTCGCTCCCCGGATCGAGCTCGAACAGGATCCGCAGCGTCTTACGATCGGGGTACCGAAACCGTTCCTGGCGCGTGATCGTCCCGGCCGAGGCGCCGAGGTCGACGTCGATGTCGCCGGGCTGGAACAGCGCGTCGCCCTCGAAATCGACGGCGAAGAGCCGGCGGTTCCCCGTGCTGCCGTGGCCGCAGCGGCTGTCGCGCACCCGGGCGATCTCCGGCGGCAGCGGGTCCGGCCAGCCCTTGGACCAGTGCTGCCGGCACTGGAAGCGCATCTCCGCGCCCTTCGCGAGCTTCGCCTTGGGCCGCCAGTAGGCGAAGACGTTCTCGTTGAGCTCGGAATCGCTCGGGATCTCCAGCAGCGTGACCGCGCCCTCGTTCCAGTCGTCGAGGGGCTCCAGCCAGAGGGACGGTCGCTGCTCCCAGTGGCGCCGGTCGTCCTCGAAATCGTCGTAGGCGCGGGCGCGCTGCATGAGGCCGAAGCCCTTGGGCCCGCGATCTACGAAGGCCGAGACCTGCAGCGCCTCGGGATTGTGAACCGGGCGCCAGATCGGCTCGCCGTAGCCGTTGTGGATCGCCAGGCCCTCCACCGAGAAGGCCGCGGCGCGCAGGTCGTCCACGCGGTTCCGGTCGAGGGGCCCGAACAGGTAGCTGCCCTGCATGCCGCCGAGACCGATATGGTCGAGTTCGGCGCGGGCGAAGACCGTCCCGTCGATCTGCGCCGTGGAGACGTCGCGGCCCGGCGTCAGCGTGATCTTGAACGCCGCGGTCGCCGATTCCGATTCCGCGAGGGCGTGGACGATGACCGGCTGGCCCGCCCGCGGCGCCTCGACGAACAGGGCCCGGAACAGCGGGAATTCCTCGCCGCGGGAATCCGCCGGCCGCAGGGCGAGCGCCCGGGCGTTGATGCCGAAATCCTGGCCCTCGGCGACGAGGCGGAAGAACGAGGCGCCCTGGAACAGGGCGAAGTTCGACAGCCCGTCGGCACCGTCGAACCGGGCGCGCAGGCGGAAGCCCGAGAAGGCGGTGTCGGCGGTCAGGTCGGGCAGGTCGAGGCCCGGCGCCGCGATGGCGGACTTGTCGTACCCGACCGGCTGCACCACGCCGTTCTCCACGACGAACAGCGACACCGGCGTCTCGAAGATCGAGCCGCGCAGCAGCGGCTCCAGGACGTAGCCGGCATTCCGGTCGGCCCAGACCGCGCGGCCCTCCGCGGGACGGATCGCCTCGTAGGCCTCGCGGGAGAGGTTCTTGAGAACCGTCGGCATGTCGCCGGTCTTCGGGGCGGCGTAGGGGGCGGCGGCCCGGGCGCGGGCGAGGTCGGTCAGCGTGCCCGCCGCAAATGCCTCGCCGGCGCCGGGCAGGGCCGGGGCCTTCTCCGGGTCGGACGCCCGCGCGGCTGCCGGGAGCAGGCCCGCGGCAGCGCCGAGCGCGCCCCCCAGGACGGCGCGGCGTGTCGCGGTGGCGGAGAATCCGGGGTCGATCATCATGCAGGCGGTCGTCTCACGTCGCAAGGCAAGGTGCCGGAGGCCCCGTGTATACGGACAGGCCGGCTGAACCCAGCGTTAAGCAAGCGCTTGAACCGCAAGGGGCTCCGTTGACTTAACCCGAGCCGGCTCTCTAATTCGGCCGACTGCATCGGAACGAGGGAGGCAGCATGGGATCGTTGCGAGTGACTGGCCACGGCGTGGATCTCGGCGAGAGTCTGCGCGGCCGCGTCGAGGAACGGATGTCGGCGATCCAGGCGAAGTATCTCGACTCGCACATGCACGATTCCTGCAACGGCCACGTCACGCTCCGGCGCGACGGCACAGCCTTCCGGACGGACTGCGTCCTGCACCTCGTCTCCGGCCTGACGATCGAGGCCAACGGCTTCGCCCACGACGCGCGGTCGAGCTTCGAGCAGACCGCCGAGCGCCTGGAGACCCGTCTGCGGCGCTACAAGCACAAGCTGAAGCAGCACGCGACCGGCCCGGGGGACGACGCGGCGGTCGAGGCCGCCTACGCGGTGTTCGCCGCCCCGGAGGTGGAGGAGGACGACGCCGCCGAGGGCGACGCCCACCCGCCGATCGTCGCCGAGAGCACCAAGACTCTCCAGCGCCGCACCATCGGCGAAGCGGTGACGGCCCTCGACATGACGGGATCCCCAGTGGTTGTGTTCGTCCACGCTGGCACCGGCCGCGTCAACGTCGTATATCGGCGGAGCGACGGAGCGATCGGCTGGGTGGACCCGCCGAACGCCACCGAGTGACGCCGCGGGTCGGGAGGAACGGAGCCGGAACCGGCTGGTTTCCCCGCTTATTGAATCTGGTGGGGGCGCGGCCGGAACGGCCGTCGATGCCCCTGCGACGAGGCCCGCTTCCTCGCGAACGGGCGACGGGGCAACGGTCGTTCGATGCCAGTTCTGGAATTCCTCGACCCCGACTCGGTCGTGCCGGCCCTGCGCGCCCGCGCCAAAAAGCAGGTGCTGCAGGACCTCGCCGCGCAGGCGGCGCGGCGCCTGCCCGCCCTCGGTGAGCGCCCCGTCTTCGACACGCTGCTCCAGCGCGAGCGGCTCGGGTCGACCGGCATCGGCGACGGCGTGGCGATCCCGCACGGCAAGCTGCCCGGTCTCGACCGTCTCTTCGGGCTGTTCGCGCGCTTCGACCGGCCGGTGGACTTCGAGGCGCTCGACGGCCAGCCCGTGGACATCGCCTTCCTGCTGCTCGCGCCCGAGGGCGCCGGCGCCGATCACCTGAAGGCCCTCGCGCAGGTCGCCCGCATCCTGCGCGAGCCGGGCATGCTCGCGCATATCCGGGCCGCCCGGGACGCCGGCGCGCTCTACGCGCTCCTGACGCGCTCGACGGCACCGCAGGCCGCGTGATGATCCAGAGCTTCCGAACGGCCGCCGCCCTGACCCTCGCGGCCGGCATCTCCGGCGCCGCCGCCCAAGGCGAGACCACCTGCGCGCGCGACGTCCTGGTGGCGCAGTCGATGCAGCGCCAGGCCCTCGAGCAGCTCGAGCAGGCGGACGGGGACGACGCCAAGAACTGCCGCGTCTGGCGGCGCCACGTGGAGACGATGCGCCGCGTGGCGAGCGTCTACGGCCGCTGCCTGTCCGGTTCGGAGCGCGGCGAACGCCTCGCCCAGGTCCAGGGGTCGGACCGCGAGTTCTCGGCCGCGATCAAGGCCCGCTGCAAGGGGCTGTAGGGGCGGGCGTGGCGCGCGCCGCGCCCTCAATCCACGCCGCGGAGCATGAGCGGCTCGGCCACCATCTTCACCGGCTTGCCGCGCCCGATCAGGATCGCCGCGCGGGAGCGTTCGGGATCGGCCTCGAAGCGCGTGCGGACCCAGCTGACCAAGAACTTCATGTATTCGGAGGCCAGGAGGCGCGCGGCCGGCGGGTTCTTCCACCAGCGATCGGCATCGAAGGCCTCGCTCACGACCGGATGCGGCAGGACGCGGTCGCTGTCCTGGAGGGCGTGGTCGAGTTCGACCAGCGTCCGCGGCATGTGGTAGTTCGAGGTCACGACCGCCACGGTGCTGAACCGGTGCGCGCGCATCCAGCGGCGCGTCTCGATGGCGTTCCCGATCGTGTTGCGCGCCCGGTAGTCGAGATCCACGCAGCAGGCGATCAGGGCGCGCTGGGTCGGGTTCAGCCGGGCGATCTCGTCGCGGCTGGTCCGCTCGTTGACCCCGGTGATGAGCAGGCGCCGCCCGTAGCCGCCCGCGAGCAGGTCGATCGCGTCGCCGATCCGCTGAGCACCGCCGGTCAGCGCGACGATCCCGTCGGCCCGGTCGGTCGGCGTCCGCTCCTGGCGGGCGAGCGCGCCGACGAACACGAGAAAGCCCGCGAACAGGGCCAGCATCCCGAGCCCGGCGGCGAGGCCGCAGGTCCAGAGCGCGATCCGCCGCCGGTCGCGCGGGCGCGCGGCGGCGCGGCGCGGGAGACCCCACTCGTGCCAGGCCCAGCCGACGGCGTCGGTCGAGGGTGGATCCGATGCGCGCAGCATACGCGTGGTCATCCTCCGGAGAATCGGCGCCGATTGCGGCGGCTCGGAGGCCGGCGCGGTCGGCTGTTTCCACACCGCAACGATAAAGTTTCCAGATGGTAAACGCGCTCGGAAGACCCCCTATTTCCACGTCTTCGTGACGCAGCAGGGATCAGGCCAGGAAGCGCCGCACGGTCACGCGCGAGACGACGCCCGTGACGAGGGACGCGATCACGCCGATCAGGATCACGCTGGCGTAGCCACGCAGGCCGATATGGAACGCGCCGAACAGCGCCTCGACCTCCTGACCGGCCGGTCCGGAGCGCGCGGCCCGGGCGAGGAGCCCGGCGATCACGAAGGCCACGAGGGCCAGACCGGCGCCGATCGCGCCGCCGCGCAGGCCCAGGCCGAAGAACCGCCGTTGGAACGCGCGGGCGATGTAGTCGTCGTCGGCGCCGACGAAATGCAGCACTTCCACCACCTCGCGGTTGCTCGCCATGGCGCCGCGTGTCGCGAAGGTCACTGCGAGGCCGGTGGCGATCAGGACGAGCAGCACGAGCCCGATCCCGATCCCCACGAAGGCGTTGGCGGCGGTCGAGAGCCGCTGCAGCCAGAGCGCGTGGTCGTCGAGGCTGGCGACGCCCGGCAGCGCCTCGACGAGGCGTGATCGCAGCCGCTTCAGGTCGGCCGCCTGGCTGCTGGAGAGCTTGAGGGCGATGAGCCGGGGCACCGGCAGGTCGGACAGGTCGAGCCCGGTCCCGAGCCACGGCTCGAGCAGGCGCTCCGCCTCGGCCTTGCTGAACACCCTTGTCTCCGCGATCCCGGGTTCGGCCTTGGCGATGCTGTCGGCGCGGGCGACGTCGGCGTCGACGTCGCGGCCGGGACCGGGCCGGACCTGGATCGTGACCTCCCGCGCCACGTCGCCCTGCCACTGGGCGGCGTTCGTCGCGACCATCTCGGCCGCGCCCGCGCAGAGGCCGGCGAGGAAGGTGAGGATCGCGATGACCGCCGCGAGGGAGCGCCCCGCCGCCGTGTCGGTGGGCACCAGCGGCGCGTTGCGGCGCAGGTTGGCCGGCATCGACGGGTCGGGCGGCACGGCCGGTCCACCGGCCTTCGTCCGCGGCATCGCCTGAGTGCTCATTCCTCGATCCGCAGCCGGCCTTCGCCCAGGACCATCCGGCGGGCATCGACGGCGTCCATGATGCCGAAATCGTGGGTGGCGATGATGACCGAGGTCCCGAGCTTGTTCAGCTCCAGGAACAGGCGCAGCAGCCGCCGCCCGAGGCCCGGATCGACGTTGCCGGTCGGCTCGTCCGCGAGCAGCAGGTCGGGCCGCGCGATCAGCGCGCGGGCGATGGCCGCGCGCTGCTTCTCGCCGCCCGAGAGCAGCGGGGGCAGGGCGTGCATGCGCTCGCCGAGGCCGACCCAGCGCAGCAGCTCCACCACCTCGGCCCGGTAGCTGGCCTCGGCCCGGCCCTGGACGCGCAGGGGCAGGGCGACGTTCTCGTAGGTGGTCAGGTGGTCGAGGAGCCGGAAATCCTGGAACACCACGCCCATCCGGCGCCGGAGCCCGGTCAGCGCCTTCGCGGAGATGTCGCTCACCTCCTCGCCGAAGATCGAGACAAGCCCGCGGGTCGGCCGCACCGACAGAAGGATCAGGCGCAGCAGCGTCGTCTTCCCGGCGCCGGACGGGCCGGTCAGGAACTGGAAGGAGCGCGGCGCGATGCGGAAGCTCACGTCGGACAGCACCTCCGGCCCGAGGCCGTAGCGCATGCCGACATTCTCGAACTGCACCACCGGCCGCTCCGCGCCGGGCAGCAGGCTCTTCATGCTCGCCTGTAGGTTCAAAGCCGTGCCGTATCTCGTCTGTCCGTCCCTCGGGAATCGCCGGAGCGGCGGGCGTTTTCAAGGCCTCGGGGATTTCACGGCCCCTTAACCCTGTTCGGGCACACTTCTTCAAGCAATTCACTGTCCGGCCCGGTCGCGGCCGATCGATGCGAGTATGGCGCGGATGCTGATCGCCTGCCCGAGCTGCGCGAGCGAATATCGCATCGACGCCAGCAAGGTCGGCATGGAGGGCCGTTCGGTCCGCTGTGCCGCCTGCCGCGAGACGTGGTTCATCTCGCCCGCCGACGTCCTCGCCGGCCACGAGGCGGAGCTCGCCGCGCAGGCTGAGACCGATCCCCTCGCGGACGCGGCCTGGGAGGAGGCGACCGCCTCGGTGCGGAATGCCACCGACGTTCCGGCGCCCGAATCCCGACGGTCCGCCAAGCGCAAGTCCGCCGGGAAGGCGCGCCGCGCGATCCCGGGTCTGACACCGTCTCTGGCTCTCGGCCTGACGCTCCTGGCGGCGATCCCGCTGGTCTGCCTCGCCCGGACCAGCGTGGTCCGGGCCGTCCCGCAGACCGCCTCCCTGTTCGCGCGCATCGGCCTGCCGGTGAACGTGCGCGGGATCGAGATCCGCGACGTCGTCGCCTTCAACAACCCGGCCGAGGACGACAGTCCCGCGGAACTCGTCGTCGAGGGCGACCTCGTCGGCGTCGCGCGCTCGGACGCGCCCGTCGCGCCGCTGAGCGTCGAGATCCGCGACGCCGGCGGTCGGACGATCAAGACCTTCACGGTCGCGCCGCCGCGGACGATCCTCGCCGCGACCGAGACCGCGCGATTCCGCGCGAGCCTGCCGTCGCCGCCGGCCGCTGGGCGCGCGGTGGTGCTGCGTTTCGCCGACGCGTCCGCGACCCGCTCCGACCCTCGGGTGGCGGCGGCGGATCGGTGAGGCGGGTCCGCGCCGGTCATTAGCTCAGGTCACGCCTCTCCCGCGGATCGGCAACCTTCTCGACGGCGTTCCCGTTGCGGGCGTGAGCGTCGGCCGACGTCGGCGCATGGGATCGCCGTGCCTTGAGTGTTCGCGAAACCGTTCCCATCGTCGTCGAGACGACCGACTCGGTCGATCAGAAGCGCGCCTTCGACTACTGGCGCAGCACGGCACTGGCGCGCGTCGACGCGACGCCGCTGGCACCCGACATCCCGTTTGCGGCGGGCCGCCGGCTCGCGATCACCCGTCACGGCGCGATCCTGCACACCCTGAGCAAACCGATCGGGGTCGAGCGCACGACGCAGCACGTGCGCCGGGACGGGCGCGACGACATCGCGATCGTGCTCCTCGTCCAGGGCAGCGGCTACATCGAGCAGGGCAACAGCGGCGCCGTGCTGGGCGCCGGCGACATCGCAGTCCATGCCATGGACCAGCCCTTCGCGATCGGCAGCCGCGATTCCTACGAGGAGATCCGCCTCCAGGTGCCGCGCGCCGCCTTCGTGAGCCAGGTCGGCAGCGTGCACGCCTTCGCCGGGCGCGGTCTCCGCGCGACGCCGCTCAGCGGCCTGTTCGCGACCTATCTGCGGTCGTTCTCCGAGACGGTCGGCGGTATGTCGGAGGCGGAAGCCGGCATCGCCCTCGAGGGCGTCCTGCACCTGCTGCGCGCCCTGGCCGACCGCCAAGGCGAGACGGCCGGCGACGAGCTGTCCGGGGACGCCGTGCGGGCCCTGGCCCTCGCCCATATCGAGCGCCGACTGCACGATCCCGCCTTCGGGCCGGAATCGCTGCCGACGGCTCTGCGGGTCTCGCGAAGCCGCCTCTACGCGGCTTTCACCGGCGACGAGGGCGTGGCGGCGAAGATCCGCGACGCCCGGCTCGACCGGGCCTACAGGCGGCTCCGCGGCGGCACGCGGATCGGGTCGGTGATGACGAGCTGCGGCTTCACCGACGCGGCCACCTTCAGCCGCGCCTTCCGCCGCCGGTTCGGCGTGGCGCCTCGGGACGTGCTGGAACGCCGCCCCTGACGGAGTCAGATGCGGCTGCCGCGCGGGTCGGAGACCGTCCGCCCGGGCGCGACCGCGCCCGCGAGCCGCTGCGCCACGCCGATGAGCCCCAGGCCGAGGCGGATCGCGACGACGCCGACCCGCGCGATCCGGATCTGCCCGGGCAGCTGGCGCGGGCCGATCGGGCGGTAGGCGAGGCGCGGGCTGGCGCGCTCCGCCTCCGCGATGGCCTGACCCAGCGGGAGGGACGCGATGCGCCGCGCCTCCGGCGGAACGATGCCGATCGCCCGCGCCCAGCCGTCGCTCCGCGCGAGCGCCCCGCGCCCGTGCATCTGGCGGAATCGCCGCCGCCAGAGGTAGCGCCGCACGGCGCGCGGGAAGGTCTCCATCCTAGCATCGCAGAGCGCGTCGGGCTCCTCGCAGCGGGAGCGGATCGTGTCCGCCACGCCGCCCGGCGCGCGCCCGGCGAGGCGGGCCGAGATGGTCACGCAGACGTCGGTGGCGTGCCGGACGCGCAGCCCGTGTTCCAGCAGCCGGGCGATGAAGGCGCCGTCCTCGCCGAGCGGGATCTCGGGCATGCCGCCGACGGCGAGGTACGCGCTGCGGGTCACCGCGAGGGTCGCGCCGATCGCGGTCCGGTGGCAGGGCCAGGGGTCGTTCGGATCGGGATCGATCCGCGCCTCGGCCTCGGTGATCAGGGCGTCGTAGGTGTCCTCCAGCCGGCCGCGGGCGGGGAGCGAGGGCGGCAGCAGCGCCGCCTCCGCCGCGTCGAGCTCGACCCGGCCGGCCACAGCGTCGGCCCCGGCCTCGATCGCCGCGCGATTGCGCGCCACCCAGTTGGGCGGGACCCGGCTGTCGGCGTCGGTCGACAGGATGATCCCCGCATTCCCCGCATCACCCAGCCAGGCGGCGGCGGCGTCCATGGCCCGGCGCCGGGCCCATCCGGCATGGGCGCCGGAAAAATTCTCGACGGACACCCGGACCGGGATCGACAGCGTCGGCACCAGCGCGGTGACGAGGGCCTCGGTGCCGTCCGTGCAGTTGTTCAAGAACAGCACGAGCCCGACGCGCCCCGATTCAGCACCCTCCTGGGCGTCGATCGCCCTCAGGCACGCGGTGATCCGCTCCTCCTCGTTACGCACGGGCACCGCCACGATCGCATCGGGACCCGGGACGTCTGACAAAGGGGGGCTCGACACCGGTGATCATCTCCGCCGGACCCGTCGTGCGGGTCCGGATCGGGCTTATGCCGGAGCTTCCCTGAACGGGAGCGGACCGGGGAGACCTGACGACGCGCCGCCGGTCAGAGGGTCTTCTCGACGAGGCCCTCGATCCATTCCGGCTGGGTCTCGCCGACCGAGCGGCCGACCTCGGTCGCGCCCTTGTAGGCGATCAGCGTGCTCTGCATCCGCACGTTCAGGCGGCGCAGCAGCTCCTTCTGGCTGTCGAAGTCGATGTCGAAGATCTGGAGATCCTTGAAACGCGGCTCGGCCGCGAGTTTCGCGAGGATCGGTTTCTGCGTCCGGCAGATCGGGCACCACGGGGCACTGACCGCGATCAGCACCGGCTTCCCACCCTTCTGCGCGGCCTCGAAGGCCGCGTCCGAGAACGGCCGGGTCTCGCCCGCCAGGGCAGCGGTCGGGACCCCGAGCAGGGCCGGGCCGGCGAGGGCGAGGCCGACGAGCGCGAGGACGTGACGGCGGCTCTTCATGGCGTGCGATCCTCCCGCGACCCCGTCGGCGCGGGGGGCTGCTGGTGGCGGGATGCTACGTCGCGCGCCCGGCCCCGTCCCTGTGACCTGTGCGACCCAAAGACGGAAAGCCCCCGCGCCGGATCACATTGTCGAGACGCCGGACGGCGGCGCGTCGGACGACCGGTCCTCCGCCACGAGCGCCGCGATGTCGTCGGGATCCACCGCGTCGATCGGGCGCCGGATCTTCAGGGCGCGCGTGGGGGCGCCGGCGCGCATCACCAGCACGATCGTCTCCATGTCGGGGCAGCCCGGATCGGCGCAGGCGATCTCGTTGACCGCCAGCGTGTCGGCCTCGCCGAGGCCGAGGGCCGTCCGCAGATCCTGCTTCAGGCGCGCCGCGATCGCGGCGCGCTCCGCCGAGCGGGCCCGCCACGCCTTGAGGCTCACGAAAGCCATGCGCGATGCTCGTTGTCCTGCCGTGGAAGCCCCGTTGCGGTTGTGTAACACTGTTACATTTTCCTGGGAGCGGTCAAGCGTCGCCCCATGCGCCTGAAACAACCGTCGTGTTCACCGGTCATGTAGAGGCCGACCTCGGAAAAACCGACTGCGTTGGTCTTCGGACTCGACAGGGGCGTAGAGGTCCGGTGTGGTGTAATAGGCGCGCGAAGGATGTGAGATCTTGCGACCCTGGCGGGACGGGCCGGACGACCGGCGGAGCTACCATCACGGCAACCTGAAGGAGGCCCTGCTGGAGGCCGCGCGCCGGTTCATCGCCGAGCGCGGGATCGGCGGCTTCACCCTGGTCGACGCGGCGCGGCTCGTCGGCGTGACGCCGGCCGCCTTGTACCGCCATTTCCGCGGCCGCGAGGCACTCCTGGAGGAGCTGGCCGGGCGCGGCTTCGCGGAGCTCGCCGCGCGTCTGGCGCGGGCCCTGACGTCGCGCGGGACGCCGCTGGAGCGGTTCACCCGGATGGGTGAGACCTATCTCGCCTTCGCCGAGGAGGAGCCGGCCTACTACGCGGCGATCTTCGAAACCCGCGGGGCACCCGCCGGCGGGGCCGTTCCCGACGCGCCGCCCGGCGCCCCCGGTGCGGAGGCGCGGCCGAGTCCCTTCGACCTGCTGGTGGAAGCGCTGCAGGTGACCTTCGCGGACGGATTCGGGGGCGTGGCGCCCCGCTTCATCGCCCTGGAGGTCTGGGCGCTGGCGCACGGCCTCGCCACCCTCTCGGCCGCCGGCCATCTGCCGCGCGGCCCCGGCTTCCCCGACAAGTACGAGCTGCTGCGAGCCGGAGTCCTCGCCCTGGTCCACGGGGCGGGGCGCCCCGGCGAGCGTGACGGCGGCGGTGGGCGGCCTTGAAAGGCCCCCGCCGGACCCGCATGTTAACCGCGTTCACATGAACAGCGGAGCATAGCCGTGACCTCTCAATCCTCCTCTCCCTGGGCGACCGGCAGGCTCTGCCGGTCCGGCCCGTTCCCGCGTCGGTCGCTGGAGATCGGCGCGATCGTGGTGGGCTTCATCTACTGGTGGCCGATCGGCCTCGCGCTCGTGGCCTGGAAATTCGCGGGCTACCCGGCCTTCGCCGAGATGCGGGACGCCGCGCGCCGGACGGTGTCGGGGTTCGAGGGCGGGCGCCCCGCGTCGCGCTTCGCCCGCGCCTTCGAGGCCGCGAACCGCCGCGGCGGCAGCGGGAACGCCGCCTTCGACGAGTACCGCCGGGCCGAGCTCGACCGCCTCGAGGCGCAGCGCCGCGCCCTCGAGGAAGAGAGCCGCGCCTTCTCGGACTTCGTGGAGGACCTGAAGCGCGCCCGGGACCGCGAGCAGTTCGACGCGTTCATGGCCAAGCGCCGCACCGAGGGTGGCGGCCGCGCGGTCTGATTCTGCGACGCGGCGTCCGGGCCCATCGGCCCGGACGCCCCCCTGAACGCCGCGTGCCGTCTCAGGCCGCGCGGACGCGATCGAGGAACCGCGCCACCTCGCCGTTCAGGTGCTCGGACTGCTCCGAGAGCCGCGACGCCTCGGCCAGAACCTGCCCGGCGGCCTGACCGGTCTTCTCGACGGCCCCCGCGACGCTGACGATGCTGCGGGTCACCTCGCCGGTGCCGGCCGCGGCCTGACCGACGTTGCGGACGATCTCGTGGGTCGCCGCGCCCTGCTGCTCCACCCCCGCCGCGATCGTGGTCGCCACGCCGTCGATGTCCCGGATGCGGGCCGTGATCGTCCCGATCGCCGCGACGGCCTGCCCGGTCGAGGCCTGCACCCGCCCGATCTGGCCCGCGATCTCCTCGGTCGCCTTAGCGGTCTGTTCGGCCAGCGCCTTCACCTCGGTGGCCACCACCGCGAAGCCGCGGCCGGCCGCGCCCGCGCGCGCCGCCTCGATCGTGGCGTTGAGCGCCAGCAGGTTGGTCTGGCCCGCGATGGTCGAGATCAGCCCGACCACGTCGCCGATCCGCGCCACGGCCTCGCTCAGGTCCCGGACCAGCACGCCGGTCCGGTCGGCCTCCGCGACCGCCGCCCGCGCGAGACCGGCCGAGCCGTCGACCTGCCGGCCGATCTCCTGCACGGAGGCGCCGAGTTCCTCGGCCGCCGCCGCCACGGTGCCGACGTTGCTGGCCGCCTCCTCGGCCGCGGCCGCGACGGTGGTCGACTGCCCCGCGGTCTCGGCCGCGGTCTCCGTCATGCCGCGGGCCGTGGCCTGCAGGCCGGCCGCCGCGGTCGAGACCTGCGCGACAATCCCGCCGACGGCGTCGGCAAACCGGTCGGCGACCTGCCGCATCGCGAGGCCGCGCTGACGCTCCGCGTCCTGCCGCGCCGCCTCGGCCTCGGCCTCCAGCTGCCGGGTGCGGATCAGGTTGTCCTTGAACACCTGCACGGC
>NZ_FOCS01000048.1:0-20611 GCF_900110155.1 Methylobacterium sp. UNC300MFChir4.1
GTCTCGATGATGTCGCCGATCGTCTGGGTCTTCTCCGACAGGCTGACGATGTTGCCGGCCACCGCCTCCGCCTGCTCGCGGATCGCGTCCATGGCCTTGGCGGTGTCGGACACCGCGCGCAGCCCCTGGCGCGAGGTCTGGGCGGTGGCCTGGGCGGTGGCGATCACCTCGGTGGCGCGCTTGGAGATCTGCGCCCCCGAATGGGTGATCTCGTCCACCGTGGCGGCCGTCTCCTGCACGGCGGCGAACTGCTGCTCGACCGAGGCCGCCTGCTCCTGCGCCGAGGCGCGGATCTCGGCCGCGGCCGCGTTCAGGTCCGCCGTCGCCGCCCGGTTCGTCCGCGCAAGGTCCGACAGACCCGAGACCATCGTGTTCAGCGTCGTGCTCAGACGGCCCACTTCGCCGCCGGCGCGGACATCGAGCGTGCTCGACAGGTCGCCCTCGCCGACCCGTCCCACGAAGCCCATCACCGCCACGAGAGGCCTGACGACGAGGCGGTTGATGGCGACCCCGATGCCCAGGCAGATCAGCAGCGTGATCAGCGTTCCGCCCCAGAGGGCGAGGCCCTCGTTGCGCTCGCTCCGCGCGACGCGCTCGGCCAGCGCGGCCCGAACCGCTCCTTCGAGACCCTCGATGGCCGCGAGCTTCTCGCGGAAGGTGTCGAACAGCCGCTTGCCCTGACCGTCCGCCTCGATCTTGACCGCCTCGTCACGCTTCGCCGGATCGGCCGCGATTCGCACGACGACCTCGCCGACCTCGGTCTGCCAGCTGCGGGCCGCGGCCACCGCGTCGGCCAAGAGGCGCGTCCGCTCGGGATCGTGGCCGATCAGGGTCCTGAGCCTGTCGATCGCCTCGTCCAGTGTCTGGCGCCCCGTGCGGTAGGGCTCCAGGCTGCCGTCGCGGCCCGTGATCAGGTAGCCGCGCAGTCCGGTCTCCTGATTGAGCATGGCCGCGCGGAAGCCGTCGAGGGCGCGGATCAGCTGGTTGGACCGGCTCCGGGCATCGGTCGCGTCCCGCAGCTGATCGGCCGTGATCAGGACCGCGCCGCTGGTCAGGACCGACACCAGGGCGATGACACCGATCGCACCGCCCAGGATGCGGTTGAGGCCCAGCGTTTGCGGCATCGTCTGCTTCATCCTACGCGGCCCCGCGGACGGCTCTGGCTGAGCCGCGACCGGGGCGCGCTCGCCTCTTAGCGCCGCCGCCCGGCGGATGCGAGCCGCAGCGCCGGGTGCCGGTGCGATATTTACGAGTTGTAAACCGACGAGCGACTTGTACTTGTGCAAGCGAGCGATTGTGTATGCATCTAAATAGCGAGAGCCGCAGTTTTCGATCGTAAAGGTTTCTCAGAGGGCGTTTGCGTCGCGCGAGATGTTGATTTCTTTCCTGATCGATACCGATCGCAAAGCGGATCCACTCGACGCGAACCTTCGCGCGCGGGCCCGCGTCGAGCAGCTCGACGTCGCGCTCCGTCTGGTTCCCTTCACGATTCTTGTGAGCCTCAGCGTCGTACAGGTCATCGTCTACCTGTTCTGGCAACCGGGCAACCGGGTCTACCTCGCCGGGCTCGAGGCGCTCGTCCTGCCCCTGGCGGTGGTCTCGCTCCAGCAGTGCTGGCGCTGGCGCTCCCGTCCGAAACCGCTCGAAGTGCCGTCCTCGTTCGTCCAGGGCGTGGTGCTGGCCGCCCAGGCCTACGGCCTCCTGCTGGCCTCCATCCCGGTCATGCTCTTCGCCGGGGCCGACGCGCACGGGCGGCTCCTGATCGCCTCCAGCATCGCGGGCCTGATCGCGACCGGCATGAGCGCGGCGGTGCTGCCCCGCGTCGCCATCGGCTATTCCGGCCTGATCATCCTCGGCTCGTTCATCGCCCTCGCGACGACCGGAGAGCCCTTCTACATCTACGTCGCGGTCCTGCTGTTCTTCTACGCGATCTTCATCTGCTTCACGATCGTGCATCTCAGCCGGCTGTTGACGATGCGGGTCATCGCGCAGATCGAGCTGGAACGGCAGCAGGAATTCACCCACCTCCTGCTCAACGAGTTCGAGGAGAGCGCTAGCGACTGGCTCTGGGAGACGGATGCCGACCTGCGCCTCCAGCACGTCTCGCCGCGCCTGATCGAGGTCGCCGGCTCCTCCGAGCGCCAGCTGATGGGCCTGCCGCTGGAGCGGCTGCTGCTGCCGCCGGTGGCACCGCCCAGGAGCCACTCGAGCACCACCCTGTGGGGCTGCATCGCCGAGCGGCGCGCGTTCCGGAACCTGCACCTGCAGCTCGACATCGCCGGCGAGCGGCGGACGTGGTGCCTCAGCGGCAAGCCGACCTTCAACCGGGCCGGTGCCTTCTCGGGCTATCGCGGCGTCGGCTCCGACGTGACCGAGAAGCGGCGCTCCGAGGAGCGGCTGTCGTATCTCGCCCTGCACGATTCCCTGACCGATCTGCCCAACCGGGTCCTGTTCCATCAGCTCCAGGAAACGGCGCGGGAACGGCTCGCGCAGGGGGACCGGTTCGCCGTGCTCGCCCTCGACCTCGACGAGTTCAAGAGCGTCAACGACACCTTCGGCCACGCGGCCGGCGACAGGCTCCTGAAATCGGTCGCCGAGCGGCTGCGGAGCTTCGAGGCGTCCGACGTCCAGCTCGCCCGTCTGGCGGGGGACGAGTTCGCGGTCCTCGCGACCGGACAGAGCGCCCGGGACCTGCACGGCATCGAGTCGCTCGCGAACGGCATCGTCGAGGCGCTCGCGTCGCCGTTCACCATCGACGGCATCCGGCTGACCGTCAGCGTCAGCATCGGGATCGCGATCGCCCCGCAGGACGGGTGCCAGGAGATCATGCGGCGGGCCGACCTCGCCCTCTACCGCATGAAGAGCGAGGGCCGGAACGGCTACCGCTTCTACGAAGCGGAGATGGACGAGCGGATCGAGGCGCGGCGCGCCCTGACGGCCGACCTGCGGGGCGCCCTCGATCGGGACGAGTTCGTCCTCTACTTCCAGCCGATCGTGGCGGCCAAGGAGTGCCGCGTGCGCGGCTTCGAGGCGCTGATCCGGTGGAAACATCCGGTGCGCGGCTTCGTCTCGCCCGGCGAGTTCATCCCGCTCGCCGAGGAGACCGGGGTGATCATACCGCTGGGCGAGTGGATCCTCCGCGAGGCCTGCCGGATCGCGGCGGGCTGGCCGGGGGATGTCCGCATCGCCGTCAACCTGTCCCCGCGGCAGTTCCGGCACTCGGACCTGACGCAACTGGTCCGCTCCGCGCTGCGCACGAGCGGGCTCGCCGCGCCGCGCCTGGAGCTCGAGGTGACCGAATCGGTGTTCTTGGAGGCCACGCCGGCGATCAACGCCACGCTCGCCAAGCTCCGCGAGATGGGCGTGCGGCTGTCCCTCGACGATTTCGGGACCGGCTACTCGAGCCTGAGCTACCTGCGCCGGATCGCCTTCGACAAGATCAAGATCGACCAGAGCTTCGTCCGCGACCTGCCGCAGGAGCGGAGCGCTGCGGCGATCGTGAACGCGATCATCGACATGGCGACGAGCCTCGACATGACGATCACCGCGGAGGGCGTCGAGACGGATGCCCAGCGCGCTTGCCTGCTGGAGCAGGGATGCCACGAGTTCCAGGGCTACCTGTTCAGCAAGCCGCTGCCGGCCGAGCAGGCCGCCGCGCTGGCGCGCAGCCGTCAACTCCTCCCGGCGGCGGTTCGGGCGGCGTGAGGCGCGATCAGACGCCGAGCGGCGCGACGCCGGTCGTGCCGCTCCCGCCCGCGACGGCGTGCGGGGACGTCTTCGGCCAGTAGGGCAGGAAGCCCTCGATGATCGCCCGCGGAATATCGAGCGGGCGATAGTGGACGGTGTCCACGAACATCAGCGACTGCTCGCCCCGGCCGAGGAGGCCGTTGACCTCGCTGTGGATCTCGTGCGCCAGGGTCACGAACTTCCTGTTGTGGCTCGCGATCGAGATGCGGACGGTGACCGGCTCGAACTCCATCGCCTCCCGGCGGAAGTCGTGCTGGAAGGACTTCGTCAGAATGTAGAAGTCTGTCGATTTCAGGTCGAAATCCGGCATGCAGATGTTGAAGAACAGCTCGCGGGCCTTGCCCACCCAGCGCACGTAATTGGCGAAGTAGACGTTCCCGACCGAGTTGGTGTCGTCGTAGGTCGGGATGAGGCGCAGGACGAACCAGTGCCCGTCGAACCCGTGCGACGCTACGGCGTCTGTCTGGTCCACCGCCACGGGCACCGGCGCCGCCCGCGGCGCCCGCTCCGCCGCCGGGATCAGCTCCGCGACCGGCGGCGGCGCGCGCCAGCCGAGGAGCTCGGCGATCATCGGGAGTGCGCCGATCAGGCCGATCAGCGGCGCGATGGCCAGCAGCGCCCAGCTCGGGGCCAGATAGCCCGTCACGAAGATCAGGCACGCCGTCGCCCCGATCATGGAGGTGAGAACCGGGTCGTAGCGGCGGGTCGCGCCGAGCGTCTCGCACACGATACACGCCGCCGCCCCGACGAGGAGCGTGGCGAAGGGCATCATCAGGTAGAGGAGCGAGAGGTTCGCCCAGATCGCCGCCGCCGCTGTGGCGAGCGCGGCACCGAGGATCCAGACCGGCGACGCCACGAGGCCGGCCGGCACGAAGGCGAGGAGCGGGGAATTGCTGCGGGCCGTGACCGAGATTCCGAGCCAGCGCGTGGCGCTGTAGAAGCTGTCGATCGTGGTCGCGGCGGCGATCGCCGTCCAGATCACGAAGGCCACCGCGACGCCGGTCGCGGGTTCGCGCCCGATCGCCTGCGCCACGGCCGCGTAGGCTCCCGACAGGCCGTCGGACGAGACGACCGGCATGCCGAGCCCCGCCCGCGCGGCGATGAGCGCGTTGATCGTCAGGAGACCGAGGAAGAGGAGCGCGCCGGTCACGTAGGCCGCGCGCACCGACCCGCCCGAGCGCCGGATCTCGACCGCCCGCTGCCACTGCTGGATGTCCATCCAGGGGCCGAGCAGGAAGCCGACCAGCGAGGGGACGACGAGCCCGTAGAAGCGCTCGTCGAAGGCCTGCAGCGGGACATCCCAGCCGTCCCGGTGCGCGGACAGACCGCCGAGCAGGATCACGCTCGCGGCGAGCCCGACCGCCAGCGCTCCGCAATGGACGATGCGGATCCCGCGCAGCGGGACGGCGTGGCCGAGCGAGCAGGCGACGAGGACCAATGCGATCACGCCCACGGCGGCGTCGTGGCCGAACAGGGGAAGCCACGCGTAGGCCGCGAAGCCGAAGATCGTGATCGCGACGGCGAAGAACTGGGCTCCCATGAACAGGAGCGCGTAGGGGCCCTGCACGGCGGCCACGATCGCGTCGATATTCCGACGTGGCGCGCCGAGCATCCAGCCGAACAGGCCGAGACCGGTCGCGTTCGGCAAAGCGAAGGCAAGGAACCCGAGCCAGCCGTATGTCAGCGTGACATGGATCGCGTAGAAAAACCCGAGCCCCCAGAACCACGACAAAGCAATCGTGGGTGCCCAGGCCGCGGAGCGGATGAACTGGGAAGGCATTGTGGCTTCAAGCGCTCCGGACCTTAAGCTGCAATAGCGTATCAGATTCGTTTCGGGAATATGGCGAACCCAAAAGAAGGCGGATACAAGAAATTCAGTGAGGGAAAAGCATCGGGCTGCTCCGCCACGGCCGGCGATCCGAGGGGCGCGCGTGTCCTACAGGCACCCGCCATGGCGCAGAGGCCCGGGTGATCCGCCTAGTCGGCGAGCGTCTTCCGACCGTCGCGGACCAGATCGACGAAGTTGCAGACCAGGGCGGCTTTCGCGGGCGACCACAGCGCGAAGACGTCGGCGCGGATGCGGGGTCCCTCGAGCGGCCTGTAGACCACGTCGGCATGCGCCAGCCGGGCGACGTATTCCGGGATGATGGCGATGCCCAGGCCGGATGCGACGAGGCTCGTCAATGAGGCCGCCTCGACGGCCTGATGGGTGATGTTGGGGACGAACCCGGACTCGACGCAGCAATCCCAGAGATACTTGGCGAACAGCGAATCGGACATCCGGAGGAACACGAACCGCTCGTCGCGCAGGTCGGCGAGCCGGAGGCTGCCCCGCGCGAGACGGTGCCCCCTGGGAAGGACGACCTGCACGGTCTCGCTCCACGCGCGGACCCGGACCAGATCGGCATCCTGCGGCGGCGCTCGCAGGAAGCTGACGTCGGTCTGCCCCGCCTTCAGCATCGCGATCTGGCGATCCGGCGACATCTCGTGGATCCGGAGATCCACCGCGGGATAGACCTGCGCGAAATCCCGGATCGCGTGCCCGAGCGGCCCGGCGAGCATCGAGCCCGTCAGGCCGACATTGATGATGCCGGCGGTGCCCGCGCCGATCGCCCGGGCGCGCTCGACGGCCTCGGCGGCCCGCTCCAAGAGCCCGATCGCCTGAATGTGAAAGTCGTGACCGGCCCGCGTCAGCGCCACGCGCCGGGTCGTCCGCTCGAAGAGAGCCGTTCCGATCTCCGCCTCCAGATCGCGGATCTGCTGGCTGAGCGGCGGCTGCGCGACACCGAGGCTCTCCGCGGCGGCGGTGAAGCTCAGGTGCTTCGCCACAGCGACGAAGTAGCGGAGATGGCGCAGTTCCATGGGCGGATTAAAACTCTGAGCGTTTCAAACTAAATGAAATAGATATTTGACGTCTAGATTGTTCGGCACGATTTTGCCGCCGGGAAGGCCGAGCAGGCATCGCTTTGCACAATGCCGCCGCGCCGCGCTGTCGGGCTCGACCGGACCCGCCCATGAGAGGCGGGACGATCGCGGTCGGGTCGGGGCGAGCCTTCCGAGGGAGATCGCGATGAAGCGCTTGTACGGGTCGCTGTTCGGGCAGGTTGTGGCCGCCCTGATGATCGGCATCCTCGTCGGCCGGCTCTGGCCCGACTTCGCCGTCACCCTCAAGCCGCTGGGCGACGTCTTCATCAAGCTCATCAAGATGGTGGTCGCGCCGCTGGTCTTCGGCGTCGTCGTGCACGGCATCGTCGGCGCGGGCGACCTTCGGAAGGTCGGTCGCGTCGGGCTCAAGTCCCTGATCTACTTCGAGGTGGTGACGACCATCGCGCTCGCGCTGGGGCTCGTCCTCGCCTACGTCTTCGCGCCCGGTCACGGCATGAACGTCGATGTGGCGACCCTCGATGCCAAGTCGCTCACCAGCTACACCGACCGGGTCGGGCAGGTGACGGGCACCGTCGACTTCCTGATGAAGATCGTGCCGACGACCTTCATCGACGCCTTCGCCAAGGGCGACATCCTCCAGGTCCTGCTCCTCGCGATCCTGTTCGGGGCCGGCCTCTCGCTCCTCGGCGAGCGCGGCAAGCCCCTGGCCGACAGCCTGGAGCGCATCACCGAGGTCCTGTTCCGGATCATCGGCTTCATCGTGCGGCTGGCGCCGCTCGGCGTGCTGGGCGCGGTCGCCTTCACGGTCGGGAAGTACGGCGTCGGGTCCCTGAAGCAGCTCAGCATGCTGGTGATGCTCTTCTACGCCGGCGTCGCGCTCTTCGTGGTCGTGGTGCTCGGCAGCATCATGCGGCTCGCGGGATTCAGCCTCTTCAAGCTGCTCGCCTACCTGCGCGAGGAGTTGACCGTCGTCGCCGGCACCGCCTCGTCGGACTGCGTGCTGCCGCAGGTCATGCGCAAGCTGGAGCGGCTCGGCATCAAGGAATCCACCGTCGGCCTCGTGATCCCGACCGGCTACTCCTTCAACCTCGACGCCTTCTCGCTCTACCTGACCCTCGCCACCGTGTTCATCGCCCAGGCGACCAACACGGACCTGTCCTTCGGCCACCTGATGCTGATCCTCGGCATCGCGCTCCTGACCTCCAAGGGCGCCCACGGCGTGCCCGGCTCGGCGATCGTCGTCCTCGCCGCCACGTTGTCGGCGGTGCCGGAGATCCCGGTGATCGGGCTGGTCCTCGTCCTATCGGTCGACTGGTTCGTCGGCATCGCCCGCGCCCTCGGGAACCTGATCGGCAACTGCGTCGCGACCGTCGTCATAGCCGCCTGGGAGGGCGACATCGACCGAGTGCGGGCCAACCGCGTCCTGAACGGCGAGGACACCACCGACACGGCGGAGATCCTCGAGGCACCCGTCGCCGAGCCGCGCACCGCGTGACCAGATCCCCGACAGACGTTTACAGCTTGAAGTCGAATTCCGGAGACCGACCATGAGCGCTGGAGCCTACAACCCCCCGTGCGGTGGCCTACCCGGCCAGACGCGGCTGATGACCGGCCGCGCGGTGTTCACCGAGGCCTACGCGGTGATCCCCCACGGCGTGATGAGCGACATCGTCACCAGCCTCCTTCCGGGCTGGGACAGGACCCAGGCCTGGATCGTGGCCCGGCCGCTCTCGGGCTTCGCCGAGACCTTCGCCCAGTACCTCATGGAGGTCGCCCCCGGCGGCGGCAGCCAGGCCCCCGAGCCGGATTCGCAGGCCCAGGGCGTCCTGTTCGTGGTCGCCGGCACGGCCAGCCTCACCCTGGAGGGCGCGCGCCACGCCCTGCGGCCGGGCAGCTACGCCTACCTCGCCCCCGGGGCGGCCTGGGCCCTGCGCAACGACGGCGACGCGCCCGTGCGGTTCCACTGGATCCGCAAGGCCTACCAGCCCGCCGCCAGCCTCGACGCGCCGACGTCCTTCGTCACCCACGAATCGGCGGTCGAGCCGGCCGGCATGGTCGGCACCGACGGCGCCTGGGCGACGACCCGCTTCGTCGCCTCCGACGACCTGCGCCACGACATGCACGTCAACATCGTCAGCATGCGCCCGGGCGCCTCGATCCCGTTCGAGGAGACCCACGTCATGGAGCACGGACTGTTCGTGCTGGAGGGCAAGGCGGTCTACCGGCTCAACCGCGATTGGGTCGAGGTCGAGGCGGGCGACTTCATGTGGCTGCGCGCCTTCTGCCCCCAGGCCTGCTACGCGGGCGGGCCGGGCCCGTTCCGGTACCTGCTGTACAAGGACGTCAACCGCCACCCGGCGCTGGCGCCGCGCGGGCTCGGCCGGTGAGCGCGGGCGCCCGCACGGTCGTCGCCCGGCCGCTGACGGCCGAGGCGTTCGCGCCGTTCGGCACGGTGATCGACGCCGCCGCGGTGGCGCCGCGGCCGATGAACGGCGGGATGGCGCGGCGCTTCCACGATCTGGCGGCGGTCGAGGTCGTGGGCGAGGGGTCGCGGGTGGTGATCGGGCTGGTCGAGGCGCAGCCCTACCCGGTGCCGCTGCGGCTCGGCCTGGTCGAGCGGCACCCGCTGGGCGCGCAGGCGTTCCTGCCGCTGAGCGCGGCGCCGTTCCTGGTGGTGGTCTGCCCGGACGCGGAAGGTCGTCCCGGCCCGCCCCAGGCCTTCGTGACGGCGCCGGGGCAGGGGGTCTGCTACGCGCGCAACACGTGGCACGGGGTGCTGACGCCCTACGGCCAGCCGCAGGACTTCGTCGTGGTCGACCGCGGTGGCCCGGGCGTGAACCTCGAGGAACACACCTTCGAGGAACCCTGGACAGTGCATCTGCCCGGCCGGGACTGAGGCCGAGCGCGCCATCCGCGCCATCGTCCCGTCGCCACGGTCTCGCGCGGCCGGGGCCGCCTCCGGTCGCCCCGTATCAGCGGCGGCCGGATGCAATCATTCCCGGGGACGCGGCCGCGAAAGTCCGTTGACTGGCACCGGTCAGCGGCTATCGAGGCCGCAATCAGGAGTCCGCACCAACGCGGACCCGAGGAAACGTCGGGCCCCGCGCCCGCACCGGAAAGGCCGCCATGTCCCCGTACCGCACGCCCCTGTCCCGCCGCCGATTCCTGGCGACCGGCTCGACGGCCCTCATCGCCGGTACCGTGGCGGCACCACACGTGGCGCGGGCGCAGAAGGCAGAATTCACGTACAAGTACGCCAACAACCTGCCCGACACGCATCCGATGAACATCCGCGCCCGCGAGATGGCGGAGGCGCTGCGTACGGAGACCGGCGGCCGGTTCGACCTCAAGATCTTCCCGACGAGCCAGCTCGGCTCCGACACCGACACGCTCAGCCAGCTGCGCTCGGGCAGCGTCGAGTTCTTCACGATGTCGCCGCTGATCCTCTCGACGCTGGTGCCGAACGCGTCGATCAACGGCATCGGCTACGCCTTCCCGAGCTACGACGCCGTCTGGCCGGCCATGGACGGCGAGCTCGGCGCCTGGGTCCGCCAGCAGATCGCCAAGGCCGGCCTCGTCGCCATGGAGAAGATCTGGGACAACGGCTACCGCCAGACCACCTCGTCGACCAAGCCGATCGCCACGCCCGACGACTTCAAGGGCTTCCGGATCCGCGTCCCGGTCTCGCCGCTCTGGACCTCGATGTTCAAGGCTTTCGACGCCGCCCCCGCGTCGATCAACCTGAACGAGACCTACTCGGCCCTGCAGACCAAGATCGTCGAGGGCCAGGAGAACCCGCTGGCGGTGATCTCCACCACGAAGTTCTACGAGGTGCAGAAGTACTGCTCGCTCACCAACCACATGTGGGACGGGTACTGGTTCCTGGCGAACCGCCGCGCCTGGGAGCGCCTGCCGGCGGACCTGCGCGAGACGGTGGCCCGCCACATCAACGCCGCCGGCATGAAGGAGCGGGCGGACGTCGCCCAGCTCAACGCCAATCTGCAGGCGGACCTGTCGAAGAACGGGATGGTCTTCAACAAGCCCGACCCGGAGCCCTTCCGCGACAAGCTGCGCAAGGCCGGTTTCTACGCCGAGTGGAAGGGCCGGTACGGCGACGAGGGCTGGTCGCTGCTCGAGAAGGCCTGCGGGAAGCTCACCTGATGAGCGCCGCGGGGGCGCCGCGCGGCGGGGTCGCGCCGTGCTCCCGGCGGGTGATGAATCTCGCCCATTTCCTGCGCCGCGCCGCGCGCCGGTTTCCGGACGCGGTGGGGCTCGCCTGGGGCGAGCGGCGCTGGACCTGGGCCGAGCTCGACGCCCGGGTCGACGCGATGGCGGCGGCGCTCGCCGCCCGTGGCGTGACCAAGGGTGATCGCGTCCTGGTCCAGGCGCGCAACAGCAACCAGCTGTTCGAGTCGATGTTCGTCTGCTTCCGGCTCGGGGCCGTCTGGGTGCCGGCCAATTTCCGGCAGACGCCCGCGGAGATCGCCTATCTCGCCCGTGCCAGCGGCGCCTCGACGCTGATCTGCGGCGCGGGTTTCCCGGAGCACGCCGCCGCGGTGCGCGAGGCCTGCCCGGATCTGGACCGCGTCGTGGCGATCGGCGACGCGGCCTTCGGGGCCGGCTACGACGCGCTCGTCGCCGACCATCTGGGCGCGGCCGCGCCCGTTGCCGATGTCGAGCACGACGATCCGTGCTGGTTCTTCTTCACCTCCGGCACGACGGGCCGCCCCAAGGCGGCGGTCCTGACCCACGGCCAGATGGCCTTCGTCATCACCAATCACCTCTGCGACCTGATGCCGGGCACGACGGAGGCCGACGCGTCCCTGGTCGTGGCGCCGCTCTCGCACGGCGCCGGCATCCACCAGCTCGCGCAGGTCGCGGCCGGCACCAAGACGGTGCTGACCGCCGGCGAGCGGTTGGATCCCGAGGAGGTCTGGTCCCTCGTCGAGGCGTGGCGCGTCACGAACCTCTTCACTGTGCCGACCATCGTGAAGCTGCTGACCGAGCACCCCGCGGTGTCGACACACGACCATTCCAGCCTGCGCCACGTCATCTACGCGGGCGCGCCGATGTACCGGGCGGACCAGCAGCACGCGCTGCGGGTGCTCGGGCCGGTGCTGGTGCAATACTTCGGCCTCGGCGAGGTGACGGGCAACATAACGGTGCTGCCGCCACGCCTGCACGCGGCCGAGGACGGGCCGGACGTCAAGGTCGGCACATGCGGATTCGAGCGCACCGGCATGCAGGTCCAGATCCAGGACATGCAGGGCCGCGAGTGCCCGCCGGGCGTCACCGGCGAGATCTGCGTGTGCGGCCCGGCCGTGTTCGGGGGCTACTACGACAATCCGGAGGCCAACGCGGCGGCGTTCCGCGACGGCTGGTTCCGGACCGGCGATCTCGGCCATCTCGATTCCGAGGGGTTCCTGTTCATCACCGGCCGCGCCTCGGACATGTACATCTCCGGCGGCTCGAACGTGTACCCGCGCGAGATCGAGGAGAAGCTCCTCACGCATCCGGCGATCACCGAGGCCGCGATCCTCGGCGTGCCGGATCCCGCCTGGGGCGAGGTCGGCGTCGCGGTCTGCGTCGCGCGTCCCGGGGCCGCGGTGCAGGAGGGAGAGCTGATCGCGTGGCTGTCCGCGACTGTCGCTCGTTACAAGCTGCCTCGGCGCGTGTTCTTCTGGGAGGCCCTGCCGAAATCCGGCTACGGCAAGGTGACGAAGCGCGCGATCCGCGAGGGACTTGAGGCGCGGGGCGACCTGCCCCTCGACGGGCAGGCGAGGCCGCAGGCCCGATAGGGCTGTCGCGATCCCATCCGGTTGATGCGGCATCCCGTCTTTGCGAGCGGAGCGAAGCAATCCAGTCGGCGCCACGATCTCAGTGGACGCGCCGCCCTGGATCGCTTCACTTCGCTCCCGAGGACGGCAGCGGCGAAATCGGCCCGCCGTATGCGGGATGCAGGTTCAGGGAGCGGCGTCGCCCCCAGGGGACCCAACCGGTAGCCGACATTCCGAGCGGAAAGTCGGGCCGATCCACATCCCTCCGCGCACAGCATGATCTCGTTGCATGACAGCTCCGAGATGCAGACCCTGACATGTCCCCGGAGCCGCGCGCATATTGCAGTGCAGCACGCCGGGCCCCCGCCCGGCCACGACCGGGATCTCGGCACGATGACCACCCTCGCGAATCTCGTCAGCCGGCTCGAGGGTGCAGTGCGGCGCGCCGCGGCCGAACGCTACGCCGAGCAGCGCGAGCGGATCGCGCGGACCGGCGGCGCCGGCATGATCTGATAGCGCGCGGCGCGTCCCCGCGGTGGAGATCGTCAGAGGAACCCGATCGAGAACCAGGGGACGAGGATGATGGCGAGCAGCCCGACCAGCAGGGCCACGATGTAGCCGACGATCGGGCGCATCCCGGCATCGGGATGGATCCGGCTGATGGCGCAGGCCGCGTAGTAGCCGACGCCGAAGGGCGGGGCGAACAGGCCGATGCCCATCGCGAGGATGACCACCATGGCGTAGTGGACCTCGTGCACGCCCACCGCCCGCGCGATCGGGAACAGCAGCGGCCCGAACAGCACGATCGCCGGTATGCCCTCCAGCACCGAGCCCAGGATGATGAAGGCGAAGGCCGAGACGAACAGGAACCCGAGCGCGCCGCCCGGGAGGCCCTTCATCACCTCGGCGAGCGTCTGCGAGAAACCCGACTGCGTCAGCGCCCAGGCCATCCCAGTGGCCGCGCCGATGATCAGCAGGATCGCCCCCGACAGGGTCGCGGTGGTCACCAGCATCGGGTAGAGCCGCCGCCACTCGAACTGGCGGTAGATCAGCAGGCCGGCCAGCGCCGCGTAGACGATGCCGATGGTCGAGACCTCGGTGGCGGTGGCGATGCCCTCGACCACGGCGAAGCGGATCACGAACGGCAGCGCCAGCGCCGGGATCGCCACCAGGAAGGCGCGACCGATGACGCGGCCGGACGGCCTGGCGACGTGGCTCAGGTCCTCGCGGCGGTAGCGCCACCAGACCAGCGCGCAGAGCGTCGCGGCGAGGACGAGGCCCGGCATCAGGCCGCCGGTGAACAGGGCGGTGATCGACACGCCGGTGACCGAGCCGATGGTGATCAGCACGATCGAGGGCGGGATCGTCTCGGTCTGCGCGCCCGTGGTGGCGAGCAGGGCCACGAGGTCGCCCTCCTTGGCGCCGCGGGCCTTCATCTCGGGAAACAGCACGGGCGCCACGGCGGCCATGTCGGCGGCCTTGGAGCCGGAGATGCCCGAGACGAGGTACATGGCCCCGACCAGCACGTAGTGCAGGCCGCCGCGGACGTGGCCCAGCAGCGAGGCCAGGAAGCCGACCATGGCCTTGGCCATGCCGGTCATCTCGATCAGCAGGCCGAGGAACACGAACAGCGGCACGGCGAGGAGGATGAGGTGGCTCATGCCCTCGTCCATGCGACCGACCACCACCATGGAGGGCGCGTCGGTGGTCAGCGTGATGTAGGCGAAGGTCGAGAGGCCGAACGCGAAGGCGATCGGCACGCCGGAGAAGACCAGCGCGCCGACGCCGACGACGAAGAACAGCAGCAGGTTGAGGTTCCCGAGGTTGGCGAGCCACGGCTGCAGCGCCAGGAGCGCGGCGGCAACACCGCCCCCCAGAATCAGCGCCCCCACGGTCAATTTCCAGTCGGCGGTCTCCAGGAGTCGGATCAGCGCCACGATCAGCATGAGGCCGAGGCCGATCGGCAGGGCGGCGGCGCGCCACGCGTTGTTCAGCTCCAGCGCCGGCGTCTGCACGAAGGTCTCCTCGCTGGCGAACTCGAAGGCCGGCTCCAGCAGCAGGGCGACGAAGATCAAGCCGGCGACCAGGGCGACCGTCTCCAGGAAGGCGCGCAGGCGCGGGCCGCTCATGGCCACGAAAGCGGTCATGCGCATGTGCTCGGCGCGCCGGAAGGCGACCACGGCGCCGAGCATGGCGAGCCACAGGAACAGGATCGAGGCGAGCTCGTCCGACCAGATGATGGGATCGCGGAACACGTAGCGGCTGACGACACCGCTGAGCAGCACCGCGATCTCGGCCAGGACGAGCAGTGCCGCCGGGATCTCCACGAGGTGGCCGAGCCCGGCATCCACCCGGCGCAGCCAGCCGCGGGCGCGCAGCGGCGGCCCCGAAAACTCAATCCCCGCCGTCGACTCGACGGCCGCAACATCGATCTGCATGGCGCCCCTCCGTCGGGGCCGCTCCCGATGCCGCTGGCGGCGGGATCGACCCCACATGCGTCTTCGCGTGTGTCTTGCGGTGCGTCTCGGCGCGCCTTCGTTCTCCGATACCGTTATCCGATCCTGCGGAAAACGGTCCCGGTCAGTTTGCCCGACGCATCCTCACGATGCGACCGCGCCCCGTCGCCGTACTTCGTTTTCCAGTCCTTGTGGAATCTCTGCCGTTCAGCGGCGCGCGAATCCGCGCCAGCAGGTCGGCCGGCTCGCGGATGCGGGCCGCCCGAGCGGGTCGCGGAGCGGCGTGACAGTTTCCTAACCCTGCGGCATCCGCACCGGACCTTCGCCGCGGGGCAGTCCTGAGACGTTGTCGGCGTCGAACGCGTCGGTGACGCGGCGGGCATAGTCCATGCGGGCGGCGAGCCGCACCCCGAATTCCGGATGGGCGCTCAGGAATCGCGCCAGCCGCAGCGCCACGAGGTCGAAGACGCGGTTCGACTCGGCGGAGGCGCGCCCGACATGGTCGCACAACACCTCTCCGGCAGGGGTCCGCGCGATGCCCTGACCCACCTGCTCGAACAGAACGACGCCCAGCGTCTCTTCCGTCCTGCGCGATGCCCGACTGACTGCGCTCGGGGGAGAGGTTGGACGGCGGAGAGGGGTACGGACGGCCTCATTCCGGGCAGGATGGGCCGCGACCGGTGCCGCTGGGATCGGGCCCGGGCCGGCGATACGCCGGTCGCGGCGCGCCGAGATCAGGCCGACCGGTGGCCGCGGACCCGGACCGGCGCGGCGACCGGGACGATCTTGCCCTGCTGGGCAACCTCGCAGAGGACCGCCACCATCGCGTCGGCCTGCGTCTCGAGGTCGGGCGGCCCGACATCGTCGCGCGTGTTGCGCCAGGCGATGAAGATGCAGGCGAGGATGGCCGACGCGCTGGCTGCCAGAGGTGCGATGATCAGCGCGGCGAGGGCGCTCACCGGCGCCAGGATCGTGGCTGTCGCGAGACCGCTGACGATGGCTGCGGCTATCAAGACGATCATCGGAGCCTCGCCCGATCTGCGTGGCCGGATCCCGTGCCCGTCCACCGTCCTAGGATCACGTCACAAAGGTTTACGCTTCGTTAACGGGAAGCTTCCATCCGCTAATTCCGTGGCAGCTGTCCCGCCGATTGCTTGACGATCGCCCGTTCAGCGCCCGCGAGGACAGGTCGGGGCGCGGATTCGTGCCCCCGGCTCCGGTCTGCCGGGTCGCGCAACACGACGAGCTGCGCCGTGGCCGGCCCGATCGCGGACGCCGGCACGCCGGTGGCGCCGGACTGTGCGAAGACTGATCACGCCTTCGTGAGGTTACGCGCTGCAATCCGCTCGCGCAGCGTGTCGACCACATGCCCAAAAGTGTTCAAACTGATACGATCGGATCAGGCTTGGTACAGGGCGATCCCTTGCTGCTAAGGGTTGGGCAATGATAGCCCTTGCGCGCCCGGCGTGTAGGAATTCTGTCTCCAATGGCCATCGATGTTCGAGCTGTCGCGCGCCTGCGCGAGATCGCAGCCGTCATTGGCTGTCCGGTCGAGGCCTTCTACGGACCGGATGGCGAGGCCGTCGACCTCGGCATGACGCACGAACTCTTTCACCTCTGGCACGCGATACAGGATCCGAAAGCGCGTCAGCGCGTCCTGAACAGCGCGCGGCGTGAGGCTCTCGGCGACGCGGTCCCCGGGACGGCCGCCGAATAGCCGCCGCGCCGTCAGCGCCCCTGTGCGATCCAGCCCAGGACCGTCGCGCAGCGCTCGGCCTGCTCGCGGGTCAATCCCGACGCGACGGCGGCGCCGTTGCGGTAGACCACGAAGGTCCCGTCGTCGGTCGCGCGGATCTTGACGGACGCCATCACTCGGCTCCCGACGTGAGAGCCCGGAGCTGGGAGAGGCCGGCCGCGGTGATCTGCCAGACCGCCACCGGACCACCCGGATCCTCGAGCGGGTCGATCCGCCGGAGATGGCTAGTGCTCTCGAGCGCCGTCAGTCGGCTGTGGTCGCCGGGCCAGGACGCGTCCGCCCTCTGACGGATCGTGATCTGGTAATCCCGTGCCTCCGCTGCCTTGTTGAGGAGACGGCGCTGGTGGTTCACTCGCATCGGCACTCCGGCTCAGCTCGGGTCGGTACGCAGTAACTACGGACAGGCTGGCCGATACGGTTAAGCTTGGCAACCCCGCGGTCGCAACGGGCTCTGGATCGTCCTGTTCAGAATGCGTGCGGCGCGAGGGCCGCCTTGCCGCGGGGATTCTCCGCGGCGCTCCCTCGAGCCGGGGCGGTTGCCGGCTCGACGTCGGCTTCGGATGCCGGGCTCCACGATCGCGGGCGCGGACATAGAGAAAGGCCGACCGGGTTGCCCCGGCCGGCCTCTGTCGCTTCGCGGTGCGTGTCGCTTACCGCAGGAGCTGGAGGACGCCCTGCTGGGCGGAGTTGGCCAGCGACAGGGCCGAGATGCCCATCGACTGGCGGGTCGACAGCGCCTGCGAGTTGGCCGCCTCCTGGTTCAGGTCGGCGTTCGTCAGGTTGGCCGAGCCCGTCTGCAGCACGTTGATCAGCTGCTTGGAGAAGTCCTGGCGGTTCTGAACCACCGACAGGTTCGAGCCCAGGGAGCTCGCCGCGGAGGTCAGCGAGTTGCCGGCGCTGGTCAGGGTCGCCAGGGTCTTGTTGACGTCCGAGTTCAGCAGGAAGTTGCCGAGGCCGTTCTGGCTCGACGAGTTGTTCGAGCTGGTGATCGACGACAGGCCGAGACCGCTCGCCGTGGCGTCGACCGAGGCGACGTTGAGGGTCGAGCTGCCGGTGTCGTTGAACTTGATGTTCAGGTCATTGCCCTTGCCGGCAATGAGGTTGACGCCGTTGTAGCTGGCGTCGCCGGCGAGCTGCGTGATCTGGTTGAGCAGGTTGTTGTACTGGTTGGCCAGCGAGGCGCGCTGCGTCACGCCCGAGATCGACAGGTCGCTGGACACCACGGTGCTGGCGGCGGTGCCGTAGGTCGAGGCGGTGGTGGCCGAGGCGGTGAAGCCGAGCGCCGTCTGGCTGCCCGAGTTCTGGAATTCCACGTCCGCCTGGGCGTTCAGGACGATCTTGGTGCCGGTGCTGTCGACCGAGAAGATCGCGCCGGCGCCGAACGAACCGCTCGACGAGGTCGAGGCCGAGCTGACCGCGGAGTTCAGCGCCGCGACCGTGGCGCTGACGCTCGAGGAGGCGGCGACCGTGGCCGAGACCGAGCTGCCGTTGATGGTCAGGAGCACCGTCGAGGAGGCGGTGCTGGCGCTGTAGGCGTTGGCGGCGGTGCCGGTGGTGGAGAGCTGGGTCGAGAGCGCCTGGTTGGCGATCGACTTGGCCTGGCCCACCAGCTTCTGGATCGAGGTGATGCCCTGGTTGGCGGCCTGGATCGACTGGATGCCGTTGGAGACGCCGTCGAGGAGGGAGTTCAGGCTCGAGGAGCGTCCGTCGAGGGCCTGGGAGGTGAAGAAGTTGGTCGGGTTGTCGAGGGCGGAGTTGACGGTCTTGCCGGTCGCGAGCCGGTTCTGGGTGGTCGCCATCAGCTGGGCGGTGTCCTGCAGCGAGAGCAGGTTCTGGCGCGTGGCGGCCGACAGGGTGATCGAGGACATAGGTCTTATCTTTCTGATTTGATGCACCCGTTTCTCGGGTACGCCAGTAATCGCCCTCCAAACGTTTCGCGGGGGTTAAATCAATTGCCGACTTGCAGTGTGTCCAAAGTGATCGTTAATGAATCGGTCCTTGAGGCGTTAAGTATTTACGGATCGCGGAGTGTGTTCAAGATCCATTAACCATCCGCAGCCATAAGCTGTGACGCAAACCAAGTCTGTCGCGCCTGCCCGACCGGGGCCGATCCGGTTCGGTCGGCGCGGCGGGTACGGGACGCACCTTGCAGGGAGCTCAGATGTGATCGCTCAAGCGTCCGGTGATGTTGGCGCCGCGACCCCTTCCGCGTCGCCGAAGTTGCCCCATGTGGCGATCGCGATCCCCTGCGGGACCATGGTCCACGCGGACTTCGCCGTGAGCCTCGGATCGATGATGCACTCGCTCGGCGAGATGCCGATGTCGATCGTCGTCGGGAAGTCGTCGATCGTCGCCGACGCCCGCAACCTCGGCCTCGAATACGCGCAGAAGTACGGGGCGGAGTACGTCCTGTTCATCGACAGCGACATGACCTTCCCGAAGGACGCACTCCTCAAGCTCCTCGTGCGGCAGGTCGACATCATCGGCGCGACCTATTCCCGCCGCACCGCCCCGTTCCACTTCCTGGGCGACATCCTCCCGGAGCAGCCGGCCGACGCGCCGAAGGGTCTGCTGGAGATGTCCCGGATCCCGACCGGCTTCCTGCTGATCAAGTCCACGGTCTTCGAGAAGCTGAAGAAGCCCTATTTCCGCTTCCGCGTCGACGAGGAAGCCGGCGTGAACATCGGTGAGGATTTCGACTTCAGCGACCGGGCACGCGCCGCCGGCTTCCAGATCTGGTGCGATCCGTATCTCAGCAAGGAGCTAGGCCATATCGGCGAGCAGTCCTTCAAGCTCTGACAGCGTTCCGCGCCGCGGCGCGCGACGCCCGACACGGTGAGGCGTGGGAATGAGGATCGCGATCATCACGCCGTCGAGGCTCAAACCCTCGACCCTGGCCGGAAAGGCCGGCCAGTACTTTTTGGAGCACGCGATCGCGAGCGCCAACGCCCAGGAGCTCGACCGGCCGGCGACGATCCACTTCTTCGTCGGGACCGATCCCGGGACCGAGATCCCGGCGCGGCTCGCCGCGCACCCGCAGGTCACCTTCGCGCGCGGCCCGCAGAGGGGCCAGATCCCCGCGCTGAACGCCGCCATCGCCGCCGTCGACGACAGCTGGGACCTCGTCGGCTTCCTCGAGGACGACGATCACTGGCTGCCCGCCTATCTGGGCTTCGCGCTAAGGGCCCTCGAGAGCTTCGATTTCGTCTCCTCGACGCAGCTCGAGACCGACGAAGCCGGCGAGGTGGTGCGGATCAACGACTTCGCGACGCCGTCGGGCTGGCTGATGCGGCGGACCACCTTCGCGCAGGTCGGCGCGATCAGCCCCGCCGCGAAGTGGCATTACGACAACGAGTGGCTCGGCCGCCTCGCCGAGACCGGCCTGCGACGCGCCCACCTCGTCGAGGCGACGGCGCCCGTCACGCTGCAGGACGCGATCCAGGTCCGCCCGTGGCTCGCCAACGTCCTGCGCAACGGCGGCCCCAACGTGCAGCTCGTGCGGCACGGCTTCGTCCTGCCGCTGGTGTGCCGCCTCGTGCATCCGGGTTCCGGAACCTCGGATGTCGGCTCGGGCGGCACCTCCAAGGCCGAGAGCAACGCCGAGTACCAGCGGCTGGTCGACCGCTTCGGCCGCATCCCCTGGTGAAGGCGCCGGGTGGAGCACCCGACGCCCGCAGCCCCCGTCCCGAGGCGGCCGACCTAGGGCGTCTCTGCAAAGGGGTTCACAGGCTGGGTGGTCAGGCCCATGTGGGCTTGATGCGACGCTTTGAACTGACCGACGCGCAGTGGGAGCAGATCGCCCCGCTGCTGCCTCCGCAGAAGCCGCGCACGGGCCGGCCTGCGGAGGATCACCGGCAAGTCCTCAACGGCATGCTCTGGATCCTGCGCACGGGCGCACCCTGGGAGGATCTACCGGCGCGCTACGGTGCTGTGGGAACGGTGTCGAGCCGGTTCTACCGGTGGCGCAAGGCCGGCGTGTTCGACCGGGT
>NZ_FOCS01000047.1:0-21080 GCF_900110155.1 Methylobacterium sp. UNC300MFChir4.1
GCCTACATCGCGCCAGGCTCACCGTGGGAGAACGGCTTTGTCGAAAGCTTCAACGCGCGATTGCGGGATGAACTCCTGAACGGCGAGATTTTCTACACCCTGAAGGAGGCACAGATCATCATCGAAAGCTGGCGTCGGCACTACAACACGATCCGCCCGCACGGTGCGCTTGGCTACAAGCCACCAGCGCCGGAGGTGTTCGTGCCAGCCACGACCGCTTGCCCGACTGCGCTCGCCCGACCGGCTCCGGCGGCCAAGCTACCCGTAGAGCAGAGGCCGACCCTGCACTAATTTTGAACTCGGACCACCTCGTGGGGGCAGGTCATTGCGATGGTTCCGGCTGTCGTCCCCACGCCGCCCCTCGTGGCGGCCGCGCCGCGCAACAGCGGCTCGCCCGTGCTCCCATCGACCGTCCCCGCCGCGCCGGCCGGTCCGACCGTCCAGACGGGCGGCCTCTGGGCGTCGCTCAAGGCCCTGTTCTCGAAGAAGGCAGCCTGATCATGGAATGGCAGAGCATCGCGGGTCAGCTCGCGCAGATCGGGCTCCCCGCGCTGGGCGGCCTGTTCGGTGGCCCGCTGGGCAGCACCATCGGCGGCCTCGTCGGCAAGGGTGTGGCGGCGGCGCTGGGCGTCGAGCCGACCCCGCAGGCGGTGTCTCAGGCGATCGCGGCAGATCCGAACGCGGCGGCCGTGAAGCTGGCGCAGATCGAGGCGGAGACCAAGGGCCGGGAGGCCGAGCTCGCCGACATCGCCAACGCCCGGGCCATGCAGATCGCGCTCGTGCAGAGCCACTCGTGGGTGCAGAACATGCCCGCGATCCTGACCCTGCTCATCATCGCGTCCTGGATCACGCTGACGATCGCGCTCTACTTCGTCCAGGCCGAGATCCCCGAGCGTGTCTACCAGCTCCTGAGCCAGGCCTACGGCGCCGCGAACCTCGCGCTCGGCACTGCCATCGCCTTCTGGCTCGGCTCGTCCCGCTCCTCGCAGGTCAAGGACACGCAGATCACCGCGCTCCTGCCGGCGGCCACGCGCCGCTGATCCCCGCATTCACTCGCCGGGCTCTACCGAAGCCCTCACGCCCGAGGAGAGCCCCATGGCCTACCAGATCCCCACAGCGGCGCGTCTCGTGTCCGCGCCAGTCGTGTGCCGCATCCTCACCATGAGACAGTACGACCCTGACCCCGCGATCGACGCTAGGATCCGGCGCGCCGTCCGCTACGGGCAGACCCGATGGGCCGAGATCTGGTTCTCGGTGATCATGTGGGTGGTCGGCCTGACGTGCTTGATGCTGTGGCCGACCTTCGTCGGTCCGCAGTACCGGATCATCACCTCCTACGTCAGCGAGTCGACGGCCGGTGTGATCGCCCTGGCGGTCGGCACCGCCCGGATCACCGCCCTCTACATCAACGGGCGGCGCGGCCGGGAGACGTCGTTCATCCGGACGCTCGGCTGCCTGGGCGGCTTCCTGTTCTGGCTCGCCATGGCCCTCGGGTTCGCCATGGCTTTCCCGCCGCTCTCGCTGAGCGCCGGCATCTACTCCGTCTTCGCGATTGCCGAGCTGCACTCATCCGGCCGGGCGGCCGGCGACATGGCTGCGGAAGACACCTTCGGCTTCAGGAAACGGAGAAGGGCCAGTGCCGGCAACAGCACAGCAGCTTGACGGGTGGCCGGGAATCGTCATCGCCCTGTTGGGCGCGGTCGCGGTGGTGCTGGTCCCGCTGACCGGCTTCATGAAGGAGTGGTGGGGCTACAGGAAAGAGGTGAGGGCGGCCGAAGCGATGAAGCCCGAGGTCGCGCGCGACATCAGCGCTGTCTCCGGCGGGGCCGTGTTCGACAGCATCGCTCTTGCGGACCTCGCCAAGGCGATCAACGGTCTGACCGCTGCCATCGTCGCGGACACGGCTTCCGAGGAGGCACAACACACCAGCCAGATGACGGCCGCGCTGACCCGGTTCACCGAGGTCATGGACCGGTGGGAGGACGACCACGGCCGGCAGCCTCGAGGAAGGCGCTGACCGAAACCAGACAGGAGAACGTCCAGCCCGCCCGGCTCACCGCCGCGGCGGGCTTTGTCGTTTTGGGGTGGCTCAAGCCTCGCCGGGCTTCGGGTCTGCGTCGCGGCACAAGCCGTCCCGGCGCAACTCCAGCGCCTCGAACAGTCAGGCCGATTCCTGGATCAGGTCGTAGACCTCTCGAATAGGCGCGCCAGCTCGGACCGCCTCGTCGAGGCGCGCGTCAACGGCTGCCTTCCTCACAACCGTCTCTCCAGTTACGAACGCATCCCGCGGCGTATCACCCGCCATGAGACTTCCGGCCCTCCGATTGAAGCCGATGCAATTCGTAGCTGACCATCCCGATGACACGGCGGCTTTCGTCTACCGATCCAAGTATTATTTCGGCTAGTTGATTTTGCTGATCGACCAGCATGGCGTCGATTTTGTCTTTAAGGAACGACGCTTCATTCAGAGCAGTTTGCATCCGCTCAGTATATACTGGGCTGATTTGGCGCGGGTGCGCGGGCTTTACTGGGGCAGATGCCGCAGCGTGCGGATGAAATGCGCGGTCCAATCTGATCACGATGGATCGGTCATCGCCGCCGCTGATCTGCCGACCTTCCTCATGAATGGCGGAAGGCGCGCCAACCTCGACGCTGGTGTAGTGGCCGAATATCCGATCCCATCTATCTTGATTGCCGGTCCACTCCGTGCCTCCGATCCAATCAAATGTAAAAACATCGACCCGCTCATCGAGGTTTTCGTCGCGGATCATATCACCCCAGACGTTGGCGTGATGGACGTAAGCGATCTTAAATCGAGTTTCCGGATAAGTTTTGCCGATTACGCCCGCTAATTCGTTGAGGCGAGAGTATCTCATCGGTTCATCTTCTAAGCCGATGTTGGCAATAGCATCGGTCTTTTCGCTGCCATAGCGGACAAAAAGAACTGTTCCCGCGGAGACATTTCTCTCGAACGACCGGGACTTGTGCTGCATCTTCGAACGTAAATTGACAAGCGAAGGGACGTCTACAACGGCCTTATCATTCGCATCGCGCTGAAACTCGTGATGATAGCAAATTCGATATCTGCCATCGACGGTCGAATGGCCATCGGATATGGCAACGATATTGCGCCCGATCTCCTCAAACCGGCTCTCTATTGCGTCAATGACAGACTGAAATGGAGAGACTGTCCATTCAAACGGACCTGAGCCAGCTTTGCCGAACACTCGATCTATTTGGTATCGCACGGCGCAATGAGCGCCGAGGCTAATAACCTTGCTAAATGGAAATGCGAGGCCGTACATATTAAGCAGCACTTCTTGTCGCGCGTTCCGAAGCTAAATCACGCATCGCCTTCTCGATACGATCCGCCTTGGCTTTGTTTTCGCCGTCTCCGCGATTGCGAAGATAGCCGACGTACTCCATCGGCGTGCCCAGGTTCGGATCGGTCTCTTCCAAGATGGCCCTAGCTTTCGAGATCGGATCCGGTTCGTCCGCCGGCACCGCTACGGCATGAGCAGCGATCATCTCCTGCGGCGGCATCTCGGGCGGCGTCGAGCCGCCCGCATTCGCATGCCAGAGCGTGCGGGTTCTGCTGCATCCCGGGAGGGCCTGAGCCTCGAAGCGCCAGTAGGCGCCATTCGCCCACATCAACGTCGGCTCCCTGTAGCGCCCGCCGAGTACCCACACCCGAGCGCTGGAGTCGGCATCGGGGGCTGTCTCGATCGACACCCAACCCGAGGATGAGCCGACTTGATCTGCGCCCGCACTCATCCAGTCGCCCTTAAAGATGCAAACCTCAGGGCGCGCCGCCTATCATACGTTGCAGCGGCGTAAATTATCACAGGTTGTTTTTTGCCGGGCGCTCATCGCTCAAGGGGCAATTTGGCAGGAGCAGCGGCACCTCGGACACAGGCCAACGAACGGCTGATCCGCCCGAGGGGGGCACGAGCGGCGGCGCGAATCTGATCGGAACCGCTGGGCCGCCTGCGCGTAGTCTGGCCTTCTGGTCCTCAGCACGAACCACCTTGAACCGCCCGGCTCCGGCCGCGGCGGTTTTTCTTTTCGGATCTGGGCTTCACGGATGTCGAAGCTTATCGACCGCATCAGCCAAGATGGGCAGCGGGATCTCATAATCCGCATGCACACCGCCGACATTTGCAGGGTGTCCGCAAAGAAACTCCATTTGGAAGCCAAGAGCTCCCACTTGCGCGTTGAAAGCGCCCCAATTGTTGAGCTCGGGGTGCGCGAGGATGAGTAGTCTCACCGACGGATCGCAGAAGATGACGTTCTGAAGCGCCGATCCATTGGCCGCGACGATGTGGCTGGCTTCCTGGAATATCCGGACTTGCTCCGCAAAGTCGTAGTTCTCGATGATGATCGTCTCGTAGCCCTTTTTCGAAAGCAGCCCCGCGACATCCGTATCGTTCACGAGACGACGCCATGTGCTGGTCCTGCGCGAGAGGAATATCTTGCGGTGCGGTCCAGACGGCTTCGGGAGTCCACGCTCCACGCGCGCCTTGATGAACCGGTAGGACTGAGGATTGACCGCGTTCAGCGCATTGATCTGCATCCGGTGCGGCATCAGGTGGACGGGAAAGAAGGTCAGGGGGCAGGAATACAATAGCCTGCGGGCGCGTACCGCACCGGAGCGCGGAAGCCTGTAGACGTCGTTCGTCGTGATCAGGCCGAGCAGATCGTAATGCGACTGCGGCATGTCATCGTCGACGACGATCGTCGAGGCTGAGAAGCTCGCGTGCTGTTCCAGAAATTCGAGCCGCGAGATGTAGTCGGACAGCCAGTGCCCATACGCGTTGCTCGCGACGCCGCACAGCATGACGGCGCGGTCGAGCTCGATGATATCGTATCCGCTGATATCGAGGGCGAAGCTCGTGCCAGACTTTCCGATGACGATCCGATCCGAGGCGTGGAGCACCTTGCGCTCCTGCTGAGGACTGCCGCCGGTCTCATTGAGGGCGCCGCCGCTCGACAGGAGGACAGTGTTGGACCGGGCAAAGAGCGTCGCGTCGATCAAGCTCGGGAAGCGGATCGGTCGATCGGGGAGGTGCGTGATGTTCGGCTCGTGCGGCTGACCGAACAGATGCGGCTGGCCGATCGGCGTCCCCTCCGCGAATCGGAACGCAGGATTTGCGGAACAGTCGGCTGCCGACAGGGTCGACGGATGGACTTGGCGAGCGACGAAGGCGCCAGGCCTGACACCGCCGCCGGCGGCGGGTCCGTGCGTCAGTCTGGCGAGGGCGCGTTCGTAGAGCCAGTAGAGCAGTCGCCTGTCCGCGCGGTAGGCGGTGCGGGCGCGGTCCACAACGGTCTCAATGTACCGATCGCGATCCTGCGGCGACTTCGACGCGCCGAACGCCCGCAATAGGACCGGCACCACCGTCAGGCCTTCGAACGCGGCTTTCGCGCGATCGTGGTCGCGGGGGGACCGGCGCGAGAATTCCGCGAGGCACTCCTGCAATCGCAGGACCGACGCCCGTCGCTCCTGCGCAGCGGCGTCGCGTCCGGCGCGTCCGCGCACGCCGTGGATTCCGATCAAGGCTTGGGTAGTTGCGTAGCAGAGAAAGCCGCGCACAGCGCTACCGCGCCCGCACGATCGACGCATCTGCTCGGCGTAGATATCCTCAATGTCCGTTCGGCGCTTGCCGCGATAGGCGAGCGCGAACAGGACCGCGGGTGAGGCAATCAACAACGCGGCTTCGAAGCGCTTGCTCAAGGAACGAATGGGTTCGCCCAAACCGTAATCAGCGAAATGTTCTGCCAGATCTGCGCCACTAGCAACAACATCTGGATACCGGTCTTGGTAAAACTGGCGGTCCATTAAGGACCGAATAAGAGCAATTTTTGTCCGTCTGAAGACGCCCATCTGTATACCCAGCCAGGACCGCGCTCGCACGATCTTGGTGCAGCCCTAGGTGGATATTATGGTGCTGGCAACATCCTAAAGGCGATAGCGCTGAGCCTATCGGCCCCGTCGGCACGGCCGCGCGGGGCCTTTCCATCCGTCGGTCGCCGCATCACATACTCGCGCGCACGCCCCGCGGAGACATGCCGGTAACCATTCGAGTGCACTGCTGCGCTGCAACAGCGAGAGCCATGGTGCCCAGCCGGCAACCCACCTTGCCCCGCCCCATGACGGCGGCGCCTTCAAGCCTCGAGACGACGATCCTTGAGGGGAGAGCCGCAGGTCTCGGCGGATGGGACGCGCGCGCGGCTATGGCTCGTGCGGCCGAAGCAGCTACCTGCCGTCCCGATGCGCCTGCGATGCGCTTGGCCGCATAGTCCTGCCTGGCAGCATCTCCCGTTGATCCGAGCCCGCCCGGTCCTCCGGCACGGGTTTTTTTGTGCCTCGCACCCCCCGAACGGCTGATGTCGCGGCGCCCGCTACGCTGCTATCCCGCCAGCGAGACTCCACACCTTCAGCCCCGCCGGCACAGCCGGACGGGGCTTTCATCGGCTCGCGCTGACCCAGGTGAGTGTGAACGAGGCGCCATTGTGCGACGGTAGACCATCGCTGGCAGATTGCCTCGGGCGCTGGCGGCCGAGAGTGACGTGCGCTCCCGCCCATCAGCGGGGACTGTCATGTCACGCCTCTTTTTTGATTTTCACGATGGGCAGGCGTTCCTGCGCGACCCTATAGGCTTTGAATGCAGTGATCGTGAAATGATACGGAATGAGGCCGTGCGAGCTTTGTCGCTCATGGCCAAAGAAATCATTCCCGAGAATGGCGAAACTCAAGCCTTTACGGTTGTCGTTCGCAATGCCGCCAACGCAACTGTCTACACAGCCACCGTATAGTTCGCTGGCCTCTGGCTGGGAGAACTCTCAATCTCTCCTAGCGAACAGGACCCGTTCGATTGAACCGGTGATCGGTGCCCTCTCTGATCGCTTGGCCAAGTTGCGTCCCGGCAGCAATCAGCGAACCGTCTGCGGCACCTCGGGTTTGAGCCAGAGGGGGGCTCCTTGATCCGGAGGCGTGAGTGTCGCGCTACTTCATCAGCACAGCCAATGGCCACGAAGTCGAGGACGAGGAGGGCGTGGAGCTATCCGGCCGGGAGGAACTGCGCACCATTCTTCGGAGGACGCTGACGGCCATTCTCCACGATGAAAGCGCGAACGACGGGGCAACGGAGTGCAGCGCGCGTGCCTGCGATGAAGATGGCCGCTTGGTGATGCAGGCGCGGGCCAGCATCGACATTACGGATCCGTAGGGCGCTCGGCTCACACGCTGGTGAGATCGGACGCTTCCCCGCCCCGTGAGCAGATCGGGGCGGGATTAGCCTTTTGAGCCACGCCGTATGATGCCGATTTCGAGGAAGGTAGCACTGACGAAATTCTATACAAATTGATCAGCGGATTCTTTCGGACTAAAGTATTTGCTTCGTTGCCAGAGATTACCGTGGCTGTGGTCCCATCGAAATTTTAGAGCCCACGAAAAAGTCGACGTCCGCATCGCTTTTCATGTTACCGGTGTATGCGGCGCCGAGAGGGAAATCCTGCAATAAGAACAAGACGCCAGCATCGTGCAGCGCATTCAAGGCTTCGTATTCACGCGGGTTTCTGCTTGGCCGTATCGCCGCCTGAAACGGAATAAAGCCACCAATGATATGGAAGCTCGTGTTAACCTCCCACCTTGCAACTTCGAATATGCCAACGATTTGGTGCGCGTAAAATGAAACCTCTGGATCCCCGTTGATGACGACTATATTTATACTTCCTGGATTTTTCGACAATGCGTCAATTGCCTTTTTGCCGGCCGCCTGACCAATTCGCCTCCAGGCAAACTGAGCTTCTAATCTGGCACGCTCCAGCGCTTCGTGTTCCGCTCTGGCCAATGCTTCCGCTGCTCTTTCGTTCGCTTTTCCTGCTCTCTCATTTGCTTCGCCGGCAGCTCTATTGGCAGCGCCCGCGTCTGATTTAGCTTTGCTGATTTCGATTTTGGCAGCTGTTTCGGTCGCGTCACTGATGTAGTAGGAGATCACAGACGATCCGAACGACGCCGCGACCGCGAGAGCTCCCGCGCTTGCCGTTACGAACCAAAGCCAGAAGACAACGGTCTGCCAGAAGCCGAGAGAGAAACCCCACAACATGACCGCCTCCCTAATTGCGTTGGCGATCGGAGTTGGGGCATGGGGAGCTATTGCTGCGGCGATGCTTTGGTTTGCTATCTACCAAACCAAACGATATCGTAGAGATCGTCGAAAAAAGTGATTTTAGATTGAAATCTGTGTCCGCGAACTGCATGCTTTATTCAACTCATAAGTCGGATCTTGCATCTCAGGATGACCGGGATATTCAAATCGCACAAGCTGCCTAGCCGCTTTTTGTTAACCTTACGTCCGTACCGCCGCGGACATGTCAGCCAGCCTCACTGCCGCCGACCTTCCGCCCACCGTCGCCTCCTGGCGCGACCAGATCGAGCGCCCGTCCGAGCACGCCTCGCCGTGCTGATTGATGCTGCTCAGGCCGATTGAGACGGGGCTAGGGCGTCTCTGCAAAGGGGTTCACAGGCCGCGGGATCGGCCCCATGTGGGCTTGATGCGACGCTTTGAACTGACCGACGCGCAGTGGGAGCAGATCGCCCCGCTGCTGCCTCCGCAGAAGCCGCGCACGGGCCGGCCTGCGGAGGATCACCGCCAAGTGCTCGACGGCATGCTCTGGATCCTGCGTACCGGTGCTCCCTGGGAGGACCTGCCAGCCCGCTACGGGGCGGTCGGAACCGTGTCGAGCCGGTTCTACCGCTGGCGCAAGGCCGGCGTGTTCGACCGGGTGCTGCGGCGGCTGCAGGCGCAGGCGGACGCGCGCGGCGACCTCGACTGGGACCTACACTTCGTGGACGCCACGGTGGTGCGCGCCCACCAGCACGCCGCCGGGGCGCGCCGGTCCGGCGCCATCGGGGGGTGAGGCGACCGTCGAAGGCGTGGGCGAAGCGCTCGGGCGCAGCCAGGGCGGGTTCTCCACCAAGCTGCATCTGCGCGCCGAGGGCGGCGGCAAGCCGATCGCGGCGGTGCTGACGGCCGGCGAAAGGCACGAGCAGTTCGCACTGGACGCCTTGATGGACAAGGCCGCGGTGCCACGCTCGGGGCGAGGCCGCCCGCGCCTGCCGCCCCGTAGGACGGCAGGGGACCGGGGTTACTCCAGTCCGCCGGCGCGTTGTCGACTCAGGCAGCGTCGGATCGAGCCGGTCATCCCGACCCGCAAGGACCAGCCGCGTCAGCCCGACTTTGACAAGGCCGCGTACCGCGAGCGCAACAAGGTCGAGCGGCTGATCAACCGCCTCAAACAGTATCGCCGCATCGCCACCCGCTACGAGAAGCGGGCTGCCAACTACCTCGCCATGGTCACCCTTGGCATGACCATGCTCTGGCTCACATGAGTTTGCAGAGACGCCCTAGTGCCGTCAGCCCTAGATCGGGCGAGCGACTTGGAGCGCGGATCTGATTGCTGCCCGCCGGCTGCCGGCCTTGGCCGTCGGCTCTTTGAAGGTCGCTGTCGCATGCCGATCCACCTTCACGGCCGCCGTGAGGTCGACGATGCAGCCGGGGGCAAGTTCGAAGGCGCCGATCTTCGGATTGGCGATAAATGCCTCGATCGCGACATTGAGTTGAGACCGCGTGATCATTCCAGCGTGAAGAAGATCGCCAACGGTCTCCAGCTGCGATCTCGACGAAGCCACTGCGCATCCCGCTCGATCTGAAGGCTGGGCCAACCGATCAGACTGATTTTGGTTCGCCGCCTCATGTTTGATCGGTTTCGAAACCCTTAAGTGGCACCCCGAGTCAAACCTGGGAGATCGCGGCCAAAGGGCGCTAGTTCTCATCGTCGTTCACGGCAGCCATGGCCTGCTCGCGTCGGTGGATCTCCTCGACTAGGGCGTAGAGCAGCATGCGCGACGCAGTCTGCATTTCCGGCGGGCCGTAGCGGAGGATCTTTTCGTAATTGGCGATGCAGGCCTGTGCCATCGCCTCGAAATCGTCCCCTGCCGTCATCGCTCGCCCCCAGTGCGCAGACGGAACTGGCTCCCTAAGATTCAATTTCTAAGTGATTAATGTGTGGCAGTTCATCGCACCTAGGTAGAGCCTATGAGAGCAGGCAGGGCATCCCTTCGACCGCTGGGTTGGTCGACGCCTTCGTGTCGTAGGATCTGACGTTGGTGGTCATGAGCGAGGCAGATCAAGGACCCATGGGCCCCGCCCAAAGCAGCGAGCTTCTCAGTCGCATCGCAGCTGCACTTGACGTTCAGCCTGCTGCGCTTCTGAGCAACGAGCCTCTGGAGATTGAAGCTCGTGATGCTTGTGAGCTGCTGCGGCTTTGGCATGGGCTCAACGTACCCGCGAACCGGCAGAAGCTACTGGCACTCGCTCGCACGCTCTCACTGAGCGAGAGCGCCAAGTGACCTGCGATGCTGCAGGCAAGATGTCGGCTGCACCCAGGTTGAGCGGCCTGCTCTGATCCAACCGCGATTCCCCCGCAAACCGATGGCCTGACAGCCGAAATCGGCGGCCATTCACATTCGTCGACCGGTCGCGAAGATCGTCGGCGCGAACACCTCGAAGCACGCCGCCGGCCGCCAAGCAAATCCCGCCGTTGCCGCCTGGCGTCCCCTACACGATCGAGGTCTGGGACCGGATCGGCGGCAAGCTCGAGCTGCACCTCGCCATGATCTACCCGCTGACCGTGGCGATCGCCGCGTTCGAGGCCGCCTGCCTGGAGTGGCCAACGAACGAGATCACCCTTCGAGATCGAGCGCGGATCGTGCGGAAGCGGGAGCTGCCGCAAAGGTTGGCGAGTACACCGCTTTCGTGACGGCTCTCGGGTACTCCATCGAGCGCAATCGATCGCTTTCGGACGGGCGGTTTCAAGCAGATCCGTTCTCGCGCGAAAAACCGGAGAAGCAGCCATCGCTGCCCCGGTCATCTGAGAGCCAAGTTAAACTCAGGCTACGAGCGAGACGCGGCAATTGTCTAGATTTACACAAAGAGATGGTCGTGACTCATCATCTGCTTCTGATAGAGATTCATCCAGAACAATCAGCCTTAAATATACATATGTGCCGCTAATGCAACAATTAGATACAATCTTCGGCGATTAAGATTGTGAGCGATCGACTTGTGCTATCCCGCAGAGGTTCTACCACTGGTGGGGGCACCATGAACCAAATCAGGATCGCCGGCGTAGGCTCATCGGTCGACTACACACGTATGACCGCCGCTCTGGTGAGTGCGTACGTCAGGCACAACAACGTCCCGACATCGGATCTGACTGCGCTGATCGCGATCGCCGCTGATGCTCTTATCAGCCTTGAGGTCTCCGAGGCGCCACCCGCTGAAGGCGCTGGAAAAGCTACGCAGACGGAGATTCGAAGCTCGATCACTCACGATGCGCTGATCAGTTTCGAGGATGGCAAGCGCTACAAGACGCTCAAGCGGCACCTAACGACCCGTTGCCTGACGCCGGAGACCTACCGGGCGAAATGGGGCCTTCCTCACGACTACCCGATGGTGGCCCCTGGCTACTCCGAGAAGCGATCTCGGATCGCCAGTAGCTTGGTGCAGGCTCGGTATCAGCGCGATCCCGGTCCAAAAGGCGCAGCCGGATAGCGGGTGCTTTGCAAAGCTTCGTGCCCAGTCGTGGAGTTTGCGAAGGGGCCGAAGCGAGATGGCTGATCAGGGTGGTTTCCTGCCCGTCCGCTTCCGGGCAGCGAAGGCACGTAAACAGACAGCCTTCGCTGCGGTGTCCGACCTATTCTGATCGGGCATGCGCGCGCTCCGGCCAGCGACCAAGATCCGCTCGGCTTTTTGGCGCCTAGCAAGCCTTCAGGACACCCAACGCAAGCTCCAGAAGCTTCTTCGAGATCTCTAGCGTCTACCACGATCACCTTAGAAACTCACTGCCATTCTTGAATGGTCGAGGCGCGATTTATCTACGTCTCGCATCCGATCCTGTCGCGACTCACATGGCGGATGAGCGCCAAGGAGAGGCGACTTCGGCCGGGTCCGGTCTAAGTGAGAGACGCAGTACATCGCACTCATCATCTGCCTTCGAACGTTCTATATTTCTCTTCAGAAACATTCGCGGCCTTGCCATACCGTTCTAACATGGGTTGTCATGCTGCGATGCAAAATTGGCAAGTATCTCATTTGTAATGGTTTTTCATGTGCGTCGCTCCCCGCGTCCGATCGAACTCACGATCACACCTCCGGTAGAGCCGGCAAACCTAGTGTTGCGAAAATACCGCGCCCTGAGAGAGATATATTTCGGGATTAAATGGCATTGCTGTCCGGAATCTTTCCGGCATGATCTGAAAGCAGCGGGCCTCCTCAACGTGAGAGCTTGCTGGAGCCAGCCACCAAGACGCGGGCCCAACCAACAAATGAACAGGCGTGATCCGGGAAACGAACGTCGCCACGAGATGGGTCTCGAAGTTTTGGGGATATCGATGAGGTTTTTGAAGCACTCGCTGCTCGGGTCTGCTGCCGCGTTCGCGGCCGTAGGCGCAGCCCACGCCGCCGACCTCCCGGTCAAGAAGGCGGTCCCGATCGAGTACGTCCGCGTCTGCGGCGCGTACGGCGCCGGCTTCTTCTACATCCCCGGCACCGACACCTGCCTGCGTCTCTCCGGCCGCGCCCGGTTCGAGGGCGGCTACATGACCAGCTACTCGCGGCAGGGCACCAACGGTGACACGTCGGGCTACCAGGGCCGGATGCGCATCAACCTCGATGCCCGCACCCAGACCGCCTACGGCACCCTGCGCGCCTTCGTGCGCCTCGATACCGGATCCCGCACCGGCTACTCCGGCGTCGGCACCTCCGGCACCCAGCAGCGCATCGCCCAGGCCTTCCCGGGCCTCGGCATCGACCAGTTCGGTCGCGCCCAGCAGTTCGTGAACGTCGACAAGGCCTTCATCCAGTTCGCCGGCATGACCGCCGGTCGCGCCTCGTCGTTCTTCGACTTCTACGCCCACGACTTCGAAATCATCGGCAATACGCTCGGCTCCGACGTCGCCTCGACCAACCTGCTCGCCTACACGGCCACGCTCGGCAACGGCCTGTCCGCCACGATCTCGGTCGAAGATCCGGTCTTCCGCCGCAGCCCGATCTTCTCGCAGACCAACAACCCGGGCGGCGCCACCGTTAACGCGACGATCCAGAACTTCGCTCAGACGGCCGCGCCCGCCGAGGTGTTCATCGGCTACACCGGCGGCGTGCCGACCCGGTACAGCTTCGTCGACGCGATTCAGCGCTCGCGCATGCCCGACTTCGTCGGCGCCCTGCGCCTCGACCAGGCCTGGGGCTCGGCTCAGGTCTCGGCCGCCGTTCACGAGCTGAACGTCGGCAACGTGCAGAGCGGCGCCGGCACCGGCACCGGTTCGAACATCAGCATCCCCCACACCAGCAACTCGTACGGCTGGGCGGTGCAGGGCGGCCTGAAGATCAACACGCCGTTCATCGCGCCGGGCGACGCCCTCTACCTGCAGGGCGCCTACGGCTCCGGTGCCCAGATGTACACCGGCTACTGCGCCTTCAGCGGCTGCTACTCGCAGAACCCGGCCACCATCCAGGGGCAGAAGTTCGCGCAGTACATGGTCGACGCGACGATCAACCCGTTCTCGGGCCGACTCGAGCAGTCGACCAGCTTCACCGCCACAGTGTCTTACCTCCACTACTGGTCGCCGGAGTGGCGCTCGGCCTTCTTCGGGTCGTACGGTGAGATGAGCTACGGCAGCGGTGCCCGTCTGGCGCAGGGCGCGGCGTTCTCGCTCGCCAATCCGGCCGGTGCCAACTCCTTCGGCGTGAACGCCGTCGGCGTGCCGGGCACCCGGTTCTTCCAGCTGAGCGAGGCGCTGCGCGACACCTACCAGTTCGTGGCGGGCGGCAGCATCATCTGGTCGCCGGTCAAGGACCTCGATATCGGCGTCGAGGGCTTCTACACCCAGGTCGGCGTCAAGAACGGCCGCGTGATCGACCGCGACAAGACCCCGACGGCCTACGCGAACGTCGCCGGCATCAACAACGGCACCTTCGTGCCGCGGACCACGACGGCGGACAGCGTGTCCACCTTCCGCTTCCGCGTCCAGCGCGACATCTAATCCCAGATTGAGACCGGTTCGCTCTCCAAAGCTTCCTGGTCTTGATGTCCCCGAGCAACGGGACCCTACTAAGCCCGGCCTAACGGCCGGGCTTTTTTGTCCCTTGATAGACCGACATCCACTCCGTGAAGCTCCGGATAAACAGGCCTCGGAGTAACTGGATAACATCACCAGATCAGAGGTCCGCTTTCGGGAATGGTGTTAGCCGCATTGAGCGGCTGCGTCGGGTCGATATGAGGCCGTCCGCTTTTCCGGCACACCTGCTCCGAAGCAGCCATTCCGCGTACGGCCACTTCCGGCCTCGCTGGCTGGCGCCACTGAACGGCTAGGTTGGGTGCTTTTCTGCCGGTCTGCTAACGGGCGATAAGGTAAGGAAGCGGACGTGGTTGCTCCGCTCGCTCCCGAACCATTGCAGATCCTTCGTGGCCATGGCTGAATGTTCTGCAGGGCGGCCGAACAGGACGAAACGATCTACCATGAGGTGTCCGGTGGCGCGGAGCTTCTGCGTTGGTTGGGTCGCGTGTCGAGCTTCCACGACGCTGAGATTTTGAGCCTCGATCTTCGACGCAAAGGGCAGAGCACGCTACGCCTTCATGGTTGGATCACGACGGACAAGGTCGGCGAGGGTGGCTTCCTTGTGCTCGAACGGCAGGCCATCGTGTCGTTTGCCCTCGACGGGATTATGGACCTGCAACTCGATGGTTTCAGCCAACAGAACGTCATCGGTGGGCTGATCCTGCGCCGCGCGCCTGACCGCCCAGAGCGGCGGGGTCATCTTGCTCTCGATCCGCTACCAAGAGACATCGAGATCGAGCTTGAGCCCTGCTACGGCTTGGATGGTCTGATCCCTGCGCGCTCCGTCTCAATCACCCTCCAGCCGGGTGCGCCAAATACCATGGACGCATGAAGCTCAATTTCCAACTTTAGCAAGCTTCAGTGGGTGGATGAGACAATGGGATTGGCCGATCGTAAGATAGACCACGGTCTTGGAGCGGCGCGATGTATGAGGCATTGCTAGTGGTTATTGGCGTCGCGGTGGCTCTGGATGTTTTAGCCGCAGTTTTCTACCTTTCTCAGAAGCCGCGCCGTCTTGGTCGAAGGCGATGGCTGGCAAGTGCGTCAGGCGAACGCGACGACCCTACGAAGCATTGGCCCGGCGACCCTAACTCGATGCCGTAATACTGCAAATAGCGCTGCCGGACCGACCGCTTTCCGCCCTGAGCTGTAGCCGCCGAAGGGCCGATGAACGACCGCTCTGGAGAAGTGCTGGCGGGGGTCCCGGCGGCCGGATCGGGTCGAAAGCCGGAGGACCGCTTAGGGTGGAAAGCCGGCGGTCCGCTCTGGAGCAGCAAGCGCATCGAAGCGGACGTCGCTGTCCCACTTAATTCCGATCCTAGGCTGCAGCAGTGCCGGCCGGATCAAACGTGGTCATCACTGGGCGGAATGCCATGACCAGATCAGGGTCGAGCTGGCCTGTCATAGACTGCACGATCCCGTAGGCCTCCACGCCCGGCATCGGTGCCCGGTAGGGCCTCCGCTCGATCAGCGCGCCGTAGATGTCGCAGATCGTCACCAGTCGGACGAGGTCCGGGATCTCGGATGCCCGCAGCCCGTCCGGGTAGCCCGAACCGTCGAGCATCTCATGATGCGAGCGGACCACCTGCAGCATCTCCGGCGAGAAGCCGCTATCCACCAGCATGTCGTAGCCCAGCGCCGCGTGCGTGCGCATCACCGCCATCTCTTCGTCGGTGAGCCGCCCGGGCTTGTTCAGGATCGCGGTCGAGATCCGGGTCTTGCCGACGTCGTGCAGCAGCGCCGCCTTGGTCAGGCGGTAGCTGTCCAGCTCGACAAAGCCGAGCTTGGTCGCGAAGGCGGCGGCGAGACCAGTGACGATCAGGCAGTGCCGGTGCGTGGCCTCGTCGAAGCGCTGTACCGCCCCGATCCACTCGCGGAGGCCACAATGCTGCACGGCTCTGGCGATCAGGCCAGTGCCGGTGCTCGCGGGCTCGGGCGTGACCATCTGGCCGGAGAAGAAGGTCCTGTCGAAGAACTGCCGGGCCTCGTCCGCCATCCGGGCAGCGACGGCGGAGCCACCGACCTCCAGAAGGCGGTCGATCCGAGTCAGCAGACGCTCGAGCATGGTCAGGGCCGGGAGGATGTCGGTGGGAGCGAGGAGTCGAGCCTGGGCCTCGGCGCGGGCGGCGTTGCCGTGGGTCAGGAACAGGAAAGGGGCGCCAGCCGCGCGCAGCGGCTCCAGCATCCGCCGCAGGCGCAGAATCGCCTCGGAGGTGAGTTGGGCGACGTCGCCGACGATCAGATCCGGCTGCACCGACGGCAGGCTGTCATCGTACAGGTCCTGGACGGTACAGCGCCGGGTTGGGCCGAGGGACCGCGCAAGGCGGCCGGTCCGGGCCAAGTCGTCAGAGATCAACAACAGCCTGCCCAAGCCGGCCTCCATCGGATGATTGCCCGGTCCTGTGCTCGGTCCCAAGTCGTGGGCGCAGTCAGAGCGCGGCCGGAAATCGATGGGCCGTGTTGGCGAGGCCCTGTGCGCTGCTCGCGAAGCTCTGTGCGGTGTTGGCGAGGCCCTCCGCCTTGACGACGAAGCCTCGCAGGGCTTCATGCATGTCCGGATCCTGGAGACCGGGCTCAATCAACGTGAGATCCAGGTCTCCGATCGCGCGTTGAAAGGCGCGGGTCAGTTCGAGCAGCGTGTCGCCACCAGCCTGAATGTGGGGGGCTCGGGGGCCGAGATCCGTGCCACGCGCGTACGCGGCAGCGAGTTCCGCGTGCAGTCGGTCGGACTGGTCCGGGCGGCGGGTTCGGACCGAGAGGACGCGGATCTCGGGCATGGTGACCTCAGGCGGCGCGGACGGTGGCGAGGAAGCGGCTGACTTCAGCGCCGAGATGCTCGGATTGCCGCGACAGCTCCGAGGCCGCCGACAGGACCTGGCCGGCGGCCGCCCCCGTCTCCTCCGAAGCCTGTGCCACGCCCGCGATGTTGCCCGTAACCTCGCTGGCGCCTACCGCCGCCTGGCTGACGTTGCGCACGATCTCCTGGGTCGCCGCCCCCTGCTCCTCGACGGCGGCCGCGATCGAGGTCGCGACGCTGTCGATCTCCCGGATCCGGCCCGTGATCCCGCCGATCGCCGTCACCGCCCGCGCGGTCACACCCTGAACCTCGCCGATCTGGCGCGCGATCTCCTCGGTCGCCTTGGCGGTCTGCTCGGCCAGCGCCTTCACCTCGGTGGCCACCACTGCGAAGCCCCGCCCCGCCGCGCCCGCGCGCGCCGCCTCGATCGTGGCGTTGAGCGCCAGCAAGTTGGTCTGGCCGGCGATGCCGGAGATCATCCCGACCAGGTCGCCGATCCGCACGGCGGTCTGGCTGAGCGCCTGGACGAGGTGGGCGGTCTCATCGGCCGCGCCCACGGCGGCCTGGGCGAGATGGGCCGAGCCCTGCACCTGCCGGCCGATCTCCTGGACGGAGGAGCCGAGCTCTTCGGCCGCGGCCGCGACTGTGTTGACGTTGGTGGCGGCCTCCTCTGCGGCGGCCGCGACGGTGGTCGACTGGCTCGCCGTCTCCTGGGCGGTGGCGGTCATCTGCTGGGCGGTGGCCTGGAGCTCGGTGGCCGACGACGAGACCATGCCGACGATCCCGCCGACGGCGCGCTCGAAGCCGTCGGCGAGCTCGACCATGGTGCGGCGGCGCTCGGCGGCGGCGGCCGCGTCGGCGCGGCGCTTGACCTCGGCCTCCTCGGCGGCCTTGCGGGCGACCATGGCCTTGATGCCCTCGACCGCCTTGCCGACGGCGCCGATCTCGTCGCCGCGGGCGGCCTCCCGGATCTCGGCGTCGACCTCGCCGCGGGCCATGCGCTGCAGAACACCGACGAGGCTGGCGAGCGGGCGCGTGATACCGAATACGACGATCAGGGCAGACAGGGCGACCGTACCGAGAAGACCAACCGCAGCAGCGGCAATCAGGACCACCATCGTCGTTGCCGCCGCCTGCTCGGCATTGTCGCGCGCCTGCCGCAACTCGGCCGTCAAGCGATCGATGCGCCCTTGAACGAAGTCCCGGACCTTGCCGCGGGCCACGCCCCCATCGGTCAATAGGACGCGGATGGCAGCGTCGTTATCGTTGCTGAGACCGAGGGCATTCGACTTGTCCAACGCGGCGAAGAAGTTCTCGAGCAAGCCCTTGAGCGACTGGTTCGTTGCCTTGCGATCGGGGGAGTCAGCCAGCGCGATCAGCGTGTTCACATCATCGAGGGTCGCCTTAACCGCATCGTTATAGCGTTCCCGGTATTTGGCCATTTCGTCCTGGCGTGTCTCTATGATGATATTTCGGGCCTGGACTGCGGCCTCGTTCACACTGACCCGGACGCCTAGGATCTTCTCGAGCCGAACTGCTTGAAGGTCGACAATCTCCCGCGTCTGTCTTGCGAGGGCGTCAAGATTGGCAGTGGCGTAGACAATCAGAGCGGCGGCCACTGCCGCCATCAATAGGATAGGAGCGATCGACTTAAAGAGAACCTTGGTGCTGCGCAGCATGATGTGACACCGGGCGACATAACGAAACCAGTGAACATCTACCGATGTAGGGACTAAGAGATAATTAAAATCAATATAGAACGGCTCCCGTTTATGACACGAAATCGGTCATTGAGGCCCGAAAAAACTTTGGTCTGGTGCGACAATATGTGCCGCGAGCGGGCTGCGAAGAATGGGTTTCATTCGGATTGGATGGCGATTCAACTCGATACCCCAGGGGCTATGCAGGCGGCTTCCTCCCTGGGCACCCCATTGTGCACCAAAGCAACTTCCTGAGACGCCGCGTGGAAGATCTGCAATTCAAGCATGTCGGCAAATCTGCCGAGATAACAGCCAGTGCGCCCGTGGGGCGCGCGACTCATGAGTTTGAGGCAGTTGGGGTGGTCCGCCGCGGCGACCGGCATGGCCGTGGACCGAGAGCTCCGGATCGGGAGCTGGTGAATAAAAAAGAAATCTGCAATCCTGCTGCCTAGGCGGCCCCGTTGAAAGCCTTCTTCCTGCGATCACCGTGTTCAATGCATTTGACGACCGGCGCCAAATATTGCTTGACGCGCTTGCCTGTAATGAGTCTTTCTCAAATCACCTGATTTGATGGCGCCGCCCCGGACAACCGAGATGCAGACCCTGTTCTCAACAGAAGGAATGCATAGACAAGACAGTTTTAAGATCTGGCGCGAAACGCTCTGCGATCGCAGTCTGCTAATCGAGCTGGAGCGGCTTGAAGATGCCCCGTTTCAGGCCAAAATCGAGGTCGCGACTGTAGGCTCGCTCAACTTAACGCGTCTCTCGCAAGGAGCTGTGCGAGCCAATACGTCTCAAGCCATGCTCCGGCGAAGTGATCGAGGGAGCCCCTTGATCGTCACTTTTCAGCTCGCGGGTGTCTTGAGGAGCCTTCAGGATGATCGGTCTTCGGAGCAGCGCGCCGGCGGTCGCCGTCTCAGACTTCAGCGCCGCCAGCACGCGCGGGCGGAGATCCTGGCGCGGCCGGCCGCCTCGAGGCGATGGGGCTTTCGGCATGGCACCGGGCTACCGCGAGTCGCCCTCCTCGGCCAGTCTTCGGCTCGCGATTACGCCGCCCTATCAAGGAGGCGCCGGAGTTCCGACATCAACTTCGGTCGCCCGAGCGGCTTCTGTAGCCAGCACGCCGTAGCGTATCGTTCGGGCATACCTCGTCGATCGTAGCCGCTCATGAAGCAGAACGGTACACCGTCCGATGTCAAAGCATCCGCCACCGGAAAGACCTTTTCATCGAGCAAGTTCACGTCAAGGATCGCAGCGTCGGGCCTGTCCTCTTCGAGAAGATCAAGCGCGGCCTCTACCGATGGAGCAGGTCCAATAACCGTCGCGCCAGCAGCAACCAGCTCTCCTTTTAGGTCGCTGGCGATAAAATAGTCATCCTCGACGACGAGAACGCGATGACCGGCGAGGAAATCTTTAGCCATTGGCTGCTTCTCACGCGATTGATCGGCGAGATTAAATTGCCGACACCGCTTGCATCGCCATCAAAAGATGTTTTGAGCCGCTCGCTCTGACGCCTGTTTCGGGGTAGCTCTGCCGCCGGCAGATCTCAAGGTCGCCCATCCTCGACGAGTCCGCGGCTGGCGGCGAGGCGCCACAGGTCCGCGTCCGAAAATAGGAAGTCGCCGATCTGCCAGCATTCAAGCTCGTCGCCGATCGGCGTCACCGCGACGCCGGCAGCCCGGCGATGGCTTCGAGAACCGGGTCAGTGTCGTCGGTCATGAACGCCGGGTAGCCCGAGCGGGAGGCCAGGCCATCATACATTTGATGGACTTGGGTCGGCCTCTTCGCTCATGCCGCTACCCCAGAGCGATTAGCATCCACGTGCGCGCCTTGGCCATCAGGTCGCCGTCGCCCGCTGACGGGTCGGACGCGATCACGCGCTTGATTATCTGGCGCGCCTCGATGCCGCTTATCCCGATTCCCTGCGCGAAGCCGCTCAGCCGCTCCATCAGACGATCGACGGTCGCCGTGCGGTCGGGATCGGTGTCGCCGCTCATCCCTTCACCGGGTGCGCCAGCAGGATCGCGGTCTGGACCATGTTGCGCTTCCAGGCGGCCTTGTCGGTGCTCAGCGCCTCGGCGGCGCGGGTATTCGTGCGGAGTGTCTCGACGAGGTCGAGGGTGCAGCCCTTCGCCAGCGGGTACGATTCGGTGGCGAGGTCGGCGAGCACCGCGTCGACCGCGGCGTCGATCTCCTGATCAGTGACCTCTGCGGCCTTGCGCAGCTCGGAAACGGTCGGGGGTTCTCTCGCCATGGCGACGGCCTAGGGCGTCTCTGCAAAGGGGTTCACAGGCTGGGTGGTCAGGCCCATGTGGGCTTGATGCGACGCTTTGAACTGACCGACGCGCAGTGGGAGCAGATCGCCCCGCTGCTGCCTCCGCAGAAGCCGCGCACGGGCCGG
>NZ_FOCS01000056.1:0-8284 GCF_900110155.1 Methylobacterium sp. UNC300MFChir4.1
CACAAGTCTACTCACGCTAGATCTCTCGACCTAGCCGCAAGGACAAACGCCGCCCGCGTCTCCCTTCCTCATTCCAACTTGTCAAAGAGCGCCTCGGTCTCCCGAGGCTCATCAGAGGCAAACAGAAGACCGCCCGGCAATCCCGCCGGCCAATCCCGCCGCTTGTCAGAAGATGGCTCAGCGCCCGGTCCACTTCCGCGGCCGGCGCCGATGAGCCGGGGTATAGAGCCGCCAATCCGGGCCGTCAACACCCTTTTTGCCGGCCGGCGCGGCGAACCACCGGTAAGCCGGGCGGTGGATGATCGCGGTCTTTCCCGCGCCGGGGCTGGCGCTCGGGAGCAGCACGCCTCAATCTCGACACGCTGGGTCGTGAGATGAGATTGCCGGGCGCGGATGTCGCCTCCGGTATGGTCGAGCCCGGCCTCAGCGCCGCGGATCCCGCGGGAACGCCCGTTCGCCATCGTCTTCTCAGGGCCTTCGAGTGAAGCGCGAGCGACTCAAGATCGGCGACGTGGCCGCCCTCCCCCCGGCACGCGGGGTGCACGAGCCTCTCGACCATCTCGGCGCGACCGCGACGCAGATCGACCGACGCGCCGTCAACCTCCGCTGGCTCTGCGCCAGCAGTCTCACCGGCCTGACCGGCGCCGGTCTGATCGCTGCGGCGCTCCACGTGTCCCTCCAGGGCGACGTTTCCTTCGCGGCCATTCCCGAGAAGGCGGCGATTATGCCCCGCCCCCAGCCGAGCGAGAGCGGCGCCAACATCGCCCGCAAGGGCGACCGGCTGGTGCGCAACCTCATGATCGCCTCGGCCAAGCAGAGCTTCAAGGCGCCGGTCACGGTCCGCCTCGGCGACCGCGAGATCATCAAGGCCAAGGCCTTCGTGCGGCTGACGACGCCCCTGTCGATGACGACGGGCGTCTACGCCGCCGAGCCGCCCCGCTTCGACCCCATGAAATTCGTCTCCGACGAGCCGCTGGAGCGCGCGCCCGATGCGTCCGCCGACGCCCCCAGCGCCGAGGTCACCGTGGTCAAGCGCGAACTCGCCGACGCTGCCGTCGACGCCAATGCGCCCGCCCTCAGCGACGACGACGTCACCGCGCAGGTCGAGGAGGAGCGCCGCATCGCCGCCGAGGCAGGGCGCCGCGCCGCCATCCCGATCGCCCCGCAGATCATGCTGTCGCGGACGCTCCAGCAGGGCGCGGCCGGCGACGGCGACGGTGCGGTGCCGAAGGACGCGAACCCGTTCAAGTCCATCGAGGTGCTGGTCGTCCCGGAGAACGTCACGAAGGTCGCCAAGGTCGAGCTGAAGGCCAACGAGGCGCCGCTCGTGGAGGAGCGCGATCTCGCGCTGAAGCGCGGCGAGACACTGGAGACCACGCTCAAGGCCACCGGCCTCGCGAGCGACGATGCCGTTCGCGGCATCGTCGCCGCGCTCGGGGGCAAGACCCGCACCGCTGCCCTCAACGAGGGGCAGCCGATGCGCGTCCAGGTCGCCCCCGGGCCCCGTCCCGGCGATCCCCGCCAGGTGACGCGCGTGGTGCTGTACGGCGAGAACGGCATCGAGGGCATCGCGGCCCTGAACGACCGCGGCGCCTTCGTGTCGGTGGCGCCCCCCGCCGAGGAGGCCCCCTCCCCCAAGGGACAGCGTCAGGCGGAGGCCGGCGAGGACGAGGACGAGGATTCCGGCTCCGGGCCGCGCCTGTACCAGAGCCTCTACGAGACGGCCGCGCGCCACGACCTGCCGCGAGCCACGGTCGAGGATATCGTCCGCGTCTTCAGCTACGACCTCGACTTCCAGCGCCGCATCGGCAGCGGTGACGGGCTCGACGTCTTCTACAGCACCGACGACGAGGCCAGCGCCGATCGTCCGGACCTGCTCTACGCGGCGCTGACGCTCGGCGGAGAGACCCGCAAGGTCTACCGCTTCCAGTCGCCGGACGACGGCACGATCGACTACCTCGACGAGCAGGGCCGGTCGCTGAAGAAGTTCCTGTTGCGCAAGCCCATCGCCGACGGGATCATGCGCTCCGGCTTCGGTTACCGCCGCCACCCGGTGCTGGGCTACGCCAAGCTGCATACGGGCGTCGACTGGTCGAACCCGATCGGCACGCCGATCATGGCGGCCGGCAACGGCGTGGTGATCCGCGCGGAGATGACCTCGGGCTACGGCAACCGGGTGGAGCTGCAGCACGTCAACGGCTACGTGACGACCTACAACCACATGTCGCGGTTCGGCCGCGGCATCCGCGAGGGCGTCAAGGTCCGGCAGGGCCAGATCGTCGGCTATGTCGGCTCGACCGGCCTGTCGACCGGCGCGCACCTCCACTACGAGGTGATCATCAACGGCCACTTCGTCGACCCGATGAAGATCCGCGTCCCCCGCGGCCGGGAACTCGACGGGCGCCTGCTCGCCGACTTCAAGCGCCAGCGCGAGCAGATCGACGCCACCATGCAGAAGTCGAAGAGCGCGACCGCCCTCGCCCAGCGCGACGCGGCGGTCCGCTGAGGGAGCGCGCTGTCGTTCAGGCGAAGCCGAGCCGGGCGCGGACAGCCTCGGGCGTCGCGCCGGCCTGCCGAAGGTCGGCGAGGGATCGCGAGCCGCGCGACTTGGCCAGCTTCTCGCCTCCGGTATCGAGCAGCAGCGCGTGGTGGCGGTAGCGCGGGACCGGCAGGCCGAGCAGGGCCTGCAGGAGCACGTGCAGGTCGGTGGCCGCCTCGAGGTCGCGGCCCCGCACCACGTGGGTGATCCCCTCCGCCGCGTCGTCGTGGACCACGGCGAGGTGGTAGCTCGTCGGCACGTCGCGCCGGGCGATCACCGCGTCCCCCCAGCGTGCCGGATCCGCCGCGACCCGGTGCGCGCCGGCCGTGTCGAAGGCGACGTAGCCGTGGGTCGGGCCGGCGCGGCGCAGGGCGGCCGTCATGTCGAGCCGCCAAGTATGCGGATCGCCGCGGGCGATCCGGTCCGCGGCCGCCGCCCGGTCCAGGTGGCGGCAGGTGCCGGGATAGAGCGGCACGCCGTCCGGATCGCGGGGGCCGTCGCCACCGGAGTCGACGCGCGCCCGGATCTGGCCGCGTGAGCAGAAGCACGGATAGGCGAGCCCGCTCGCGATCAGCCTGTCGAGGGCGACCCGGTAGGCCGCCATGTGCCGGGACTGGCGCCGCACCGGTTCGGGATAGGTCAGCCCGAGCCAGGCGAGGTCGGTGACGATCCCGTCGACGAAGTCCGGCTTCGAGCGCGCGGGATCGATGTCCTCGATCCGCAGGCGGCAGACGCCCCCCATCCGGGCGGCGAGGTCCGCGTTGAGCAGCGCCGAGTAGGCGTGGCCGAGGTGCAGCCGTCCGTTCGGGCTCGGCGCGAAGCGCAGCACCGGCGCCGCGGCGGTCACGGACCGGTCCGGCAGATCACCCGTCCCGGCGGGTCAGGCACTGCGGCGCGCCGGGCTGGCAGGCGATCCCGGGCAGCGAGCAGGCCGGCCCCTCCGCCAAGCGCCGGCAGACCTTGCAGCCGTCGGTCCACTCGAGGCAGGCCGGATCGTCGGCCGCCGACACAGCCGGCGACGCGTGCCGCGCCGGCGCCAGGGCGCCGATGAGCACGGTGGCGATCACGAGGACCGCGATGCCCCAGGCGGCAAGCGCGCCGCTCGATGAGCGCGGTGCGGGCGACGGAGGGCTGACGGTCGACATGGGCCTCCTGTTGGCGCGGGACCCGCCCGCCTGTCAACGCGCGCTCAGGCGGCCCGCGCGGATCGGCGCTCCAGCAGCGGCGGGAGCAGCTTCAGATTCAGCGGCTTGGCCAGGAACCCGTCGAAGCCGGCCGCCCGGGCGGCGACCTCGTCCTCCCGGCCGGCATTCGCGGTCAGCGCGACGAGGTGGAGGCGGTCCGCGCCGCCCGCTTCGGCGGCGCGGATCCGCCGGGCGGTCTCGTGCCCGTCGAGGCGGGGCATCCGCACGTCGATCAGCGCGAGGTCGAAGGGGCCGTCCGTCTCCAGCCGCGCGAGGGCCTCGAGGCCGTCGACGGCGTGGATCACCGTGGCGCCGAGGCGCTCCAGGGCCCGGGTCGCCAGCAGGGCGTTGATCGGGTTGTCCTCGGCCAGCAGGATCCGCAGGCTGGAGCCGACGCGCGCCGGCTCCGCCGCCGGCGCGGTCGCGGCCTCGACCGGGCCCGTCGACGCGAGCAGGCGCTCGAACAGGGAGCGCGGACGGACCGGCTTGATCAGGTAGCCGTCGAAGCCCGCCGCGCCGGGGGACCCGAAGCCGCGCCGGTCGAACGGCGAGAGGAGCACGAGGCTGGTGCGGACCCCGCAGGCGCGGGCCGCGTCGGCGATCTGGCGCACCGCCGCGTCGCCCAAGGCCCGGTCGGCCAGCACCGCGTCGAAGGCCGCGCCCGACAGGGCGTCGAGGCCCGATTCCAGGCTGTCGACGATCACGGTGGCGGCCCCGGCCCGAGACAGGCTGCGGGCGAGGTACGGGGCCTGGAACGGCGAGTCGGCGACGATCAGGCAGCGCCGCGGGGCGAGCGTCGGCAGCGGCGCGCGCCCGCCATCCTCGGCCGCCGCGACCTCGGCGAGCGGCAGCAGGACCCGGAAGGTCGAGCCCCGCCCGAGGCGCGAGTCCGCCTCGATCCGCCCGCCCATGCGGGTCACGAGCCGCCGCGTGATGGCGAGGCCCAGCCCGGTGCCCTCGTGGCTGCGGCTCGCGCTGCCGTCGCCCTGCTCGAACTCCTCGAACAGGATCGGCAGCCGCTCCTCCGGGATCCCCGGGCCGGTATCCGCCACGGCGAGCACGACCTCGCCGCCGGTCCCGGCCCGCGCGAAGCTCAGGCTGACGCCGACGCCGCCGCGCTCGGTGAACTTGATGGCGTTGCCGGCGAGGTTGATCAGGATCTGCCGCACCCGGTCGGCGTCGCCCAGGATCGCGGCCGGGAAGTCCTCGGCCACGTCGAGGGCGATCTCGATGCCCTTGTCCTGCGCGCGGGGCGCCAGCAGCTCGACGACCCCCTCGGAGAGGGCCGGCAGGTCGAAGGGCTCGGCCGCGAGGTCCAGGCGTCCGGCCTCGATCCGCGAGAAGTCGAGGACCCCGTCGATCAGGCCGAGCAGCGCCTGACCGCTGGTGCGCACCGCCTCCACGTAGGTGCGCTGCTCGGGGTTCAACGCGGTCCCGAGCACGAGATCGGCCATGCCCAGGATGCCGTTGAGCGGCGTCCGCATCTCGTGGCTCACGGTCGCCAGGAAGCGGGATTTGGCGACGCTCGCCGCCTCGGCGCGCTCCAGGGCCGCGTCGCGGCTGCGGATCGCCTCGACCCGCGCGGTCACGTCCCGGCCCGCGCGCAGCCAGTGCGTCGCGTCGCCGTGCGCCACCGGCATCTCCACGAAGGCGAACCAGCGCGCCCGCCCGTCCGCCGTCCGGACCTGCGCCTCGAGGCGGCGGACCCCGTCCGGCCCGATCTCCACGGCGTTCCGGTCGAGGATCTCGAGATCGTCCTGGGAGCCGATCAGCGCGATCGGCTCGCGGCCGAGGAGGCGGGCGAAATCCTCGTTGGCGTAGGTGATGCGCCCGCGGGCATCTCGCTGGACGATGATCTCGGTGGTGGCGGCCACCAGGGCGCGGTAGCGGTCCTCGCTCTCGCTGATCCGCCAGAGGCGGTCCTGCAGCCGCTCGGCCTCGCGCTCGGCGCGGCGCGTTCCGAGCCGGCGCCAGAGGCCGAAGGCCAGTGCGGCCGCGGTCAGGAGCGCCAGGACAGGCGCCAGCGTGTCGATCATTCCGGCCTCCCCGGCATCGGGCCGGTCCGCCGCAGGATCGCAGCCGAAGCTGAAGGCGGCGTTGGGAAAGGCCCTTAACCGCCGGTTGCGGACTTCGCGGAGTCCGCGGCGGAATCCGCGGCGGAGTCCGCGACGCGGCGCGGGATCAACGGTACCGTGCGGTGATCCGAGAAGCGGCTCGCGAGTTGCCTGCCAGGACGCAGGTCCGGACGGAGACGGTACATGCCCGGTGAGCACTACGACGTCATCATTGTCGGGTCCGGTCCCGGCGGCGGCACGATGGCGTGGCGCCTCGCCCAGACCGGCAAGCGCATCCTGCTGATCGAGCGCGGCGACTACCTGCTGCGCGAGCCGCGGAACTGGGACAGTCAGGCGGTGATCGTCGACGGCTACTACCAGGCCAAGGAGACGTGGTACTCGTCCGACGGCAAGAGCTTCCACCCCGGCCTGCACTACTACGTCGGCGGGAACTCGAAATTCTACGGCTCGATCCTCTTCCGCCTCCGCGAGAAGGACTTCGCCGAGATCCGCCACCAGGACGGCGTCGCGCCGGCCTGGCCGGTCGGGTACGACGTCTTCGAGCCGTACTACCAGGCGGCCGAGGAGCTGTTCCACGTTCACGGCCTGCGCGGCGAGGACCCGACCGAGCCCTGGTCGACCAAGCCCTACGCCCATCCGCCGGTGGCGCACGAGCCGCGGATCCGGGAGCTGTTCGACAACCTGAAGCGGGCGGGCCACCACCCGTTCCACCTGCCGGTGGGCGTGCGGCTGGTGGAGAAGGACGGCCGCGCGGTGCCGACCTCGCCCTGCATCAAGTGCGAATCGTTCGACGGCTTCCCCTGCCCCACCAACGGCAAGTCGGACGCGCAGACCATGGTGGTCGACCCCGCCCTGCGCGACTGCCCGAACCTGACGCTGCTCACCCGCACCTACATCGAGCGCCTCGTCACCGACGCCTCCGGCCGCACCGTCACGGGCGTCGTCGGGAACTGCGACGGCGCGCCGTTCGAGGCCTCGGCCGACATCGTGGTGGTGGCCTGCGGCGCCCTCTCCTCGGCGCTGCTGCTGCTGCGCTCGGCCAGCGACCGCCACCCGAACGGCCTCGCCAACGGGTCGGATCAGGTCGGGCGCAACTACATGCGCCACAACAACTCGACGGTGCTGGCGATCTCGAAGGTCCCGAACCCGACCCGGTTCCAGAAGACGCTCGGCCTCAACGACTTCTACTTCGGCGATCCGGACCCGAAGGATGGCTGGGACTTCCCCCTCGGCCACATCCAGATGGTCGGCAAGTCGGACGGCGCCCAGATCCACGGCGAGGGCCTGCCCGGCTTCCTGCAATGGTTCCCCGACAAGCCGTTCGACTGGATCGCCAAGCACTCCGTCGACTTCTGGCTGACCTCCGAGGACGTGCCGCTGCCGCAGAACCGGATCTTCTACAAGGGCGGCAAGGTCCATCTCGACCTCACCGAGACGAACGTCGAGGCGCACAAGCGGCTGCGGCACAAGCTGCGCGAGATCTGCAGCTTCACCGACATCCACCCGCATTTGTTCGACCGCTCGCTCTACCTCGGCAAGAACGTCCCGATCGGCGGGACGGCCCACCAGGCGGGGACCCTGCGGTTCGGCGCGGATCCGAGGACGTCGGTGCTCGACACCAACTGCAAGGCGCACGAGCTGGACAACCTCTACGTGACCGACGCCAGCTTCTTCCCGTCGATCGGCGCCGTGAACCCGACGCTGACCATCATCGCCAACGCCCTGCGGGTCGCCGATCATCTCGTCGCCCGGATGGGCGCCCGGGACGCGATCGCGCCGCCCCGGCTGTTCGACCACACCGAACCGCGCGAGCCGCTGCCGGCCTGAGGACCGGCGGGGCGCGGACCATCGCTCTCCCCTGCTCGTCCCGAGGTGCCGGCACCGGACACGCGTGATCGTCCCCGCGCGCCGACTGGCGCCGGGGGCATGGCCCGGGAGGCGAGCACGAGGGACGCGGGACGCCGCGGGAACCCAGGTGTCGGCCAAGTACGCGCGGGATCCGATCCCCGCGGCGCCCCGCGGCATCGACCGGGCATGGTCCCCGGCCGGTGCCGTCTGTCTCGTCGCGGCGTCTCCGACGTCCCGGTCCTGCGACTCCCCGTTAGCGGTCTCTGTCGAGGTGCAGGCACGCCGTACTCGCACGCCGTGCCCGCACCTCCGGAACCCGCATCGGCGCCGTGGCCTTCCAGCCGTCCCCCGCCTCGTAGTGGGCGGGTCCGCAGGTCGCTCAGGGTCGGCCCAGAGGCGGGTCGGCGCGGGGGCATTTCCTCACCCCGCCGGGCAGAGTGCCGCCCGGTCTCACGCCCGCGTCCGAGGCACGCCCCGCACCGGTCCGTCGCCCGGGGCGATGGCGGCTGAGAGCCACCGACGCGGGCGCCGCCCCGTCCCCGGACCCGCACGGTCAGCCACCGGGCGGGCCCCCGAAGGACGCCCCGGGATCGCTCCCGGGCCGCCGCGGACAGGTGCGGTCAGGAAGCACAAAATAG
>NZ_FOCS01000022.1:0-93366 GCF_900110155.1 Methylobacterium sp. UNC300MFChir4.1
TGGAGCTGGTCGAGCTGGAGGTGCGCGAGCTGCTCTCCAAGTACGACTTCCCGGGCGACGACATCCCGATCACCAAGGGCTCGGCGCTGATGGCGCTCGAGGACAAGGAGCCGAAGATCGGCAAGGAGGCGGTCCTGGCGCTGATGGCGACCGTGGACACCTACATCCCGCAGCCGGAGCGTCCGATCGACATGCCGTTCCTGATGCCGATCGAGGACGTGTTCTCGATCTCGGGCCGCGGCACGGTGGTGACGGGTCGCGTCGAGCGCGGCATCGTGAAGGTGGGCGAGGAAGTCGAGATCGTCGGCATCCGGGCGACCACCAAGACGACGGTGACGGGCGTGGAGATGTTCCGCAAGCTGCTCGACCAGGGGCAGGCGGGTGACAACGTCGGCGTGCTGCTGCGCGGCACGAAGCGCGAGGACGTGGAGCGCGGCCAGGTCGTGTGCAAGCCGGGTTCGGTGAAGCCGCACTCGAAGTTCAAGGCCGAGGCGTACATCCTGACCAAGGAGGAGGGCGGCCGCCACACGCCGTTCTTCACCAACTACCGGCCGCAGTTCTACTTCCGGACCACGGACGTGACCGGGATCTGCACGCTGCCGGAGGGCACCGAGATGGTGATGCCGGGCGACAACGTGACCATGGACGTGGCGCTGATCGTGCCGGTGGCCATGGAGGAGAAGCTGCGCTTCGCCATCCGCGAGGGCGGCCGCACCGTCGGCGCCGGCGTCGTCGCCGCCATCAACGACTGACGATCGATCCGGGGCGGCGCCGCGCGCCGCCCCGCCTCTCCGACGCCGGCTCCCTTCTCGACGGGGGCCGGCGTCGTCGTTTCGGGCCGGCGGGGTCCTGTCGGCGCCGCTTCCCGCCCGCTTCCCGCCCGCTTCCCGCCCGCTTCCCGCAAGCGACCCCTTGCAAGCCGCGCCGCGATGGGGCATTGGGCGGTGCGCTAGGAGTGTAGCTCAACTGGTCAGAGCGCCGGTCTCCAAAACCGGAGGTTGCGGGTTCGAGTCCCTCCACTCCTGCCAGACATTCAGCCCGATCCCGCGCGGCGGCCCGGTCGACAAGCCGGGGGAGTTGCGCTAGAGCGGGCGCAATCCGAGATCTGAAGCGACCGTCGGTGCGGGCCCATCCGGGTCCTCGGCGCCGACATTCGCATTCCCGGATGCGGTCTCTGCCTCGGGGCCGAACACGCACAGACACTGGCGCCATGGCATCGAACGAAGCGACCAAGAAGGTGGACCTGGTGCGCGGCGCGGCCCGCGGTCCCGCGAATCCGCCGCCCGCCCGGCCCGCGACCCCCGCCCGCGCGCCGCAGAAGCGCGCCACGCCGGGCGAGTTCTTCGCCCAGGTGCGCGACGAGGCCCGCAAGGTCACGTGGCCGACCCGCCGGGAGACCACGATCACGACCATCATGGTGTTCGTGATGGTCGTCGCCGCGAGCCTGTTCTTCACGGTCGTGGATCAGGCCCTGCGCTTCTTGGTCGGCCTGATCCTGGGCGTCTGAGAAATCCTGGGCGTCTGGGGGCGGCTCGCCGCCGATCGGGGGTGACCCCGGGGACTTGTCGGAGTTGAACGGAACCGTGTCGAAGCGCTGGTACATCGTCCACGCCTACTCGAACTTCGAGAACAAGGTTGCCCAGTCCATCAAGGACCAGGCGGCCCAGCGCGGGCTGACCGAGCTGTTCGACGAGGTGATGGTCCCGACCGAGAAGGTCGTGGAGGTCCGCCGCGGCCGGAAGGTCGACGCCGAGCGCAAGTTCTTCCCCGGCTACGTGCTGGTGAAGTGCGACCTCACCGACGAGGTCTACCACCTGATCAAGAACACCCCGAAGGTCACGGGCTTCCTCGGGGCCGACAAGTCGAAGCCGGTGCCGATCCCGGACGCCGAGGCCGAGCGGATCAAGGGCCAGGTCGCCGAGGGCGTCGACCGGCCGAAGCCCTCGATCTCCTTCGAGATCGGCGAGACCGTCCGGGTCGCCGACGGCCCGTTCGCCAGCTTCAACGGCACCGTCGAGGAGATCGACGACGCCCGCTCCCGCCTCAAGGTGGCCGTGTCGATCTTCGGCCGCGCCACGCCGGTCGAGCTCGAGTACGCCCAGGTCGAGAAGGCCTGAGCCTCCTGAGTCCGGCGGCCGTCCGGCCGCCCATCTTTCCCGGCCCTCGCTGAGCGGCGGCCGCGAAGCCGCCGCATCCCGTTCGCGGATGCGGCACCATCCGCGGGAGAACCGCCCGGCTTCGCCTCCGGGATCCACGGCTCGCACCGCGACCTGCAACCGTCCGACCCGCCGCGCTTCAGGCCGCACGGGGGCGGATTTTCATTGGGAGCAGTCCCATGGCGAAGAAGATCACGGGCTACGTGAAGCTTCAGGTCCCGGCCGGCGCCGCCAACCCGTCGCCGCCGATCGGCCCCGCGCTCGGTCAGCGCGGCCTCAACATCATGGAATTCTGCAAGGCCTTCAACGCGAAGACCGCGCAGATGGAGAAGGGCACCCCGATCCCGGTGATCATCACCGCGTATCAGGACCGCTCCTTCACCTTCGAGATGAAGCAGCCCCCGGTCACCTTCTTCCTGAAGAAGGCCGTCGGCCTGAAGCTCGGCAAGAAGCCGGCCTCCGGTTCCAAGACCCCGGGCAAGGGCCCGACCGTCGGCAAGATCACCGAGGCGCAGCTTCGCGAGATCGCCGAGAAGAAGATGCCCGACCTCAACTGCGACACGGTCGAGTCGGCCGTCGCGATGATCCGTGGCTCCGCGCGGGCCATGGGCCTCGAAGTCGTCGCGTAAGGGAGGGCAGCATGGCTAAGGAAGGCAAGCGCATCCGCGCCGCCCGCGAGGGCATCGAGGCGACCAAGCTCTACGCGCTCGACGAGGCGATCAAGCTGGTCAAGGAGCGGGCGACCGCGAAGTTCGACGAGACCGTCGAGGTCTCGATGAACCTCGGCGTCGATCCCCGCCACGCCGACCAGATGGTCCGCGGCGTCTGCAACCTGCCGAACGGCTCCGGCCGGACGGTGCGCGTGGCGGTCTTCGCCCGCGGCGCCAAGGCGGACGACGCCAAGGCCGCCGGTGCCGACATCGTCGGCGCCGAGGATCTCCTCGAGATCGTGCAGAGCGGCAAGATCGAGTTCGATCGCTGCATCGCGACCCCCGACATGATGCCGCTGGTCGGCCGTCTCGGTAAGGTGCTGGGCCCGCGCGGCCTGATGCCGAACCCGAAGGTCGGCACCGTCACCATGGACGTGAAGGGCGCCGTCGCCGGCGCCAAGGGTGGCTCGGTCGAGTTCCGCGTCGAGAAGGCCGGCATCGTCCATGCCGGCGTCGGCAAGGTCTCGTTCGACGCCGACAAGCTCGTCGAGAACATCAAGGCCTTCGCGGACGCCGTCGCCAAGGCGAAGCCCGCGGGCGCCAAGGGCACCTACGTCCAGCGCATCGCCGTCACCTCGACGATGGGCCCGGGCGTGAAGGTCGAGCCGAACACGGTTCTGACCGCCTGAGGCGGGACGAATCGTCGACGCTGCGGAGCGCCCGGCCGGGAACGGCCGGGCGCTCTGCGTTCGCGGGATCGGTGCTCGTCCCTGTCTCGGACCTGTCTCCGACGCAGGCCTGTCCAGGGCGTGAGGCAGGCGCGGAATACGGTCGGTGACGCGACAGGAAGACAAGCCGCGATGGGCCGGCCCGAACCTGCGTCCCTCACGCCATTCTTAACCGCCGAGGGGGGCGCCAACGGCCGCGGCTGTGCTAGATAGGCCGGCATGCGATGCACCCTGACGGTCACCTCCAAGCGACGCATCCTGTGCGTCTTTCCCGCCTACACGCCGTCCTTCGGGACATTCTCCCACGCCTACCCGCTGATGGGCGGGGTGAAGGCGTTCATGCCGCCGCAGGGGCTGCTGCTGATCGCGGCCTACATGCCGGAGGCTTGGGAATGCCGGTTCATCGATGAGAATATCCGCCGCGCGGGCCCGGCCGACTTCGCCTGGGCCGACGCGGTCTTCGTCTCCGGGATGCACATCCAGGAGCCGCAGATCCACGATATCCGCGACCGCGCCCGCGCGGCCGGGAAGGTGACGGTGCTGGGCGGCCCCTCGGTCTCGGGCGCGCCGGAGAAGTACGGCGACTTCGACTACCTCCATATCGGCGAGATCGGCGACGCCACCGACCAGCTCGTCGCCCGCCTCGACGCGGACCTCACGCCGCCGCACGCCCAGGTGGTGCTGGAGACCAAGGATCGCCTCCCGCTCGCGGACTTCCCGGCTCCGGCCTACGAGGCGGCGCCGCTCAAGCGCTACCTGATCGGCTCCCTGCAATTCTCCTCGGGCTGCCCCTACCGCTGCGAGTTCTGCGACATCCCGCAGCTCTACGGCCGCCAGCCGCGCCTGAAGAGCCCGGAGCAGATGTGCGCCGAGCTCGACGCCATCGTCAGCCAGCCGGGCCACCCGGCGGTGGTCTACTTCGTCGACGACAACTTCATCGGCAACCGCAAGGCGACCCGCGAGATGCTGCCGCACCTCGTGGAATGGCAGAAGCGGAACAACTACCCGCTCCAGTTCGCCTGCGAGGCGACGCTGAACATGGCCAAGCAGCCCGAGATCCTGGAGCTGATGCGGCAGGCCAACTTCATGACGGTGTTCGTCGGGATCGAGACCCCGGAGGCGGACGCCCTCAAGGGCATCGACAAGACCCACAACGCCGCCGTGCCGATGTACGAGGCGATCGAGACCCTCAATTCCTACGGGCTCGAGGTGACCTCCGGCATCATCCTGGGCCTCGACAGCGACACCGACAAATCCGAGCAGAACCTGATCGACTTCATCGACCGCTCGGCGATCCCGGTCCTGACCATCAACCTGCTCCAGGCCCTGCCCAAGACCCCGCTCTGGGACCGGCTGGAGCGCGAGGGCCGGCTCCTCCACGACGCCAGCCTCGAGTCGAACGTCCTGTTCAAGCGCCCCCACGATTCGGTGGTGAGTAGCTGGCGCCGGGCGATCGCGCACGCCTACGAGCCGGAGAAGATCTTCGAGCGGTTCAAGCACCAGTGCGCGGTGACCTACCCGAACCGCATCACCACGCCGACGGCCGGCAAGCTGACCTTCACCAACCTGCGCCGCGGCCTCATCCTGGGCTTCAACATCATCACCCGCGTCGGGATCTTCTCCGACTACCGCAGGCCGTTCTGGAGCGCGGCCGGCTACGCGCTGAAGCGCGGGCAGATCGAGGCGGTGTTCAACATGGGCTTCGTGGCCCACCACCTGATCCGCTTCACCCGCGAGGCCCTGCGCGGCGAGCACAACGCCTCGTTCTACGCCGCGAAGGCCGCGGAGGCGAAGGCCGCCCGCGACCGCAGCTGGTGGGAGGCCGCGCGGCGCAAGCTGGTGCCGGAGCGCGAGGCGGCCTAGCGGGGGATCCCGGGACGGGCTCCGAGCGATGCAGCAGCGGCAGGGTACCCGCGCAAGTCCTTGCCTGCGGCGGAAAAGTCGCGCTCCGGCCCTTGGCAGGCGGCTTGCTAGGCTCTATACACCGCGCCTCACGCATTTCATCCTCACGGAAGGAGAGCGGCCGATCGGCCGGTTTCCGCTCGAAATGTCGCCCGGGCAACCGGGTGGCACTGGCCGGAAGGATCCCAGGGGCGACCAGTCCCGCGGAGCCTTGTCCGGCCATGTCCTGTCCGAGACTGCAGGTGCCGGTTCGCCGGCTTAATCCGCCAGCCTGCACAGACGGGGAAGACCGAATTCGAAAAGCCTCGCCCCGGCCCCGGCCGCGGAGGGGTGTCGGTTTGAACCAACTCGCCCGAGGCGGCCCGAAGGGGCACGCGCGGGGACAGGGCCGCGAAGCGTCGTTCGGACGTTCCCGGTCTTCCTGAAGGCCGAGACCACGTCCGGGCGGCATGTGCAACCGGCGGACCCGAGACCGGGTTCCGCCAACCGGAGAGAGCCCAGTGGACCGGACAGCTAAAGCTGATCTCGTCTCGACGCTCAACGGCGTGTTCAATCAGAGCGCCGTCGTCGTCGTGGCCCACTACAAGGGCCTCACGGTCGCCGACATGCAGAAGCTGCGCGCGCAGATGAAGCAGGCCGGCGCCACCGTGAAGGTCGCCAAGAACAGCCTCGCCGGCATCGCACTCGATGGCACGGACGTCGCCTCCATCAAGCCGCTCCTGAAGGGCCCGACACTGCTCGCCTATTCCGGCGATCCGGTCGCTGCCGCGAAGGTCGCGGTCGATTTCGCCAAGGTCAACGACAAGCTCGTGATCCTCGGCGGCGCGATGGGGAAGACCGCCCTGAACCCGGACGGCGTGAAGGCGCTCGCCTCGCTCCCGTCCCTCGACGAACTGCGCGCCAAGATCGTGGGCCTCGTGCAGGCGCCCGCGACCAAGATCGCTCAGGTCGTCAACGCGCCGGCGGCGAAGCTCGCCCGCGTGTTCGGGGCCTATGCCAACAAGGACGAGGCCGCCTGAGGCCCTTCAAAATCCATCCGTTCAAACCGATATCTGAGAGGAATTCAAAATGGCTGATCTCGCCAAGCTCGTCGACGACCTGTCCTCGCTGACCGTGCTCGAGGCCGCTGACCTGGCCAAGATGCTCGAGGAGAAGTGGGGCGTCTCGGCCGCCGCTGCCGTCGCCGTGGCCGCCGGCCCGGCCGCCGGTGGCGCCGCCGCCGCTGCCGAGGAGCAGACTGAGTTCACGGTCGTCCTCGCCTCCGCCGGCGACAAGAAGATCGAGGTCATCAAGGAGGTCCGCGCGATCACCGGCCTCGGCCTCAAGGAGGCCAAGGACCTGGTCGAGGGCGCGCCGAAGCCGATCAAGGAAGGCGTCGCCAAGGACGAGGCCGAGAAGCTCAAGGCCCAGCTCGAGAAGGCCGGCGCCAAGGTCGAGCTCAAGTAAGTCGACGATGGGCCGGTCCCGGCCCATCACCCCACGAAGGCTCCGCGCGAGCCTGTCGTGACCGGAGCCCGCGGGTCAGCGCCCGCGGGCTTTAGGCCGCTTCGGCGGATGGTCCTGGAACGGGACCGGCAAGAGATTCGGTTCGGTGGCGCGGCTCGGCGGGGCGCGCGTCACGGCCCGGTGCGGGAGGTCCCTTTCGGGAACGCTTCCCCGGGCGCGAGGCACGCGGGTAGGAGCGAGGTCACATGGCCAACACGCTGGTCGGTCGCAAGCGCATTCGGAAGTTCTTCGGCAAGATCAAGGAAGTTGCCGAGATGCCGAACCTCATCGAGGTTCAGAAGGCGTCCTACGACCAGTTCCTGATGGTCGACGAGCCTGAGGGCGGGCGCGCCGACGAGGGGCTGCAGAGCGTGTTCAAGTCGGTGTTCCCGATCTCCGACTTCGCCTCCACGGCGCTGCTCGAGTTCGTGCGCTACACCTTCGAGGCCCCGAAATACGACGTGGACGAGTGCCGCCAGCGCGGCATCACCTTCGCGGCCCCGCTGAAGGTCACGCTGCGCCTCATCGTGTTCGACGTCGACCCGGACACCCAGGCGAAGTCCGTCAAGGACATCAAGGAGCAGGACGTCTACATGGGCGACATGCCCCTGATGACGGAGAACGGCACCTTCATCGTCAACGGCACCGAGCGCGTCATCGTCTCGCAGATGCACCGCTCGCCGGGCGTGTTCTTCGACCACGACAAGGGCAAGACCCACTCCTCGGGCAAGCTCCTGTTCGCCGCCCGCATCATCCCGTACCGGGGCTCCTGGCTCGACGTCGAGTTCGACGCCAAGGACATCGTGCACGTCCGCATCGACCGGAAGCGCAAGCTGCCGGCGACGTCGCTGCTCTACGCCCTGGGTCTCGACGGCGAGGAGATCCTGTCGACCTTCTACAACAAGGTCGTCTACGACCGGGACGGCGCCGACTGGCGCGTGCCGTTCGACGCCGAGCGCATGAAGGGCATGAAGGCGACCGTCGACCTGATCGACGCCGATTCCGGCGAGGTCGTGCTCGAGGCCGGCAAGAAGCTGAATGCCCGCAACGCCCGCCAGATCACCGAGAAGGGCACCAAGTCCCTCAAGGCGACCGACGAGGATCTCGTCGGCCAGTACGTCGCCGAGGACCTCGTCAACGTGCAGACCGGCGAGATCTGGGCCGAGGCCGGCGAGGAGGTCACCGACAAGCTCCTGAAGAGCCTGGAGGAGGTCGGGATCACCGAGCTGCCGGTGCTCGACATCGACCACGTCAACATCGGCCCCTACATCCGCAACACGCTGGCGGTGGACAAGAACTCCAACCGCGAGGGTGCGCTGTTCGACATCTACCGGGTCATGCGCCCGGGCGAGCCGCCGACCCTCGAGACCGCCGAGGCGATGTTCCACTCGCTGTTCTTCGATTCCGAGCGCTACGACCTCTCGGCGGTCGGCCGCGTGAAGATGAACATGCGCCTCGACCTCGACGCCGCCGACACCGTGCGCACCCTCCGCAAGGAGGACATGCTGGCGGTGGTCAAGGCGCTCGTGGAGCTGCGCGACGGCAAGGGCGAGGTCGACGACATCGACCACCTCGGCAACCGCCGCGTCCGCTCGGTGGGCGAGCTCATGGAGAACCAGTACCGCCTGGGCCTCCTGCGCATGGAGCGCGCCATCCGCGAGCGCATGAGCCAGGTCGACATCGACACGGTCATGCCGCAGGACCTGATCAACGCGAAGCCCGCGGCCGCGGCCGTGCGCGAGTTCTTCGGCTCGTCGCAGCTGTCGCAGTTCATGGACCAGACCAACCCGCTCTCCGAGGTGACGCACAAGCGCCGCCTCTCGGCGCTGGGCCCGGGCGGTCTGACCCGCGAGCGCGCCGGGTTCGAAGTGCGCGACGTGCACCCGACCCATTACGGCCGCATCTGCCCGATCGAGACGCCGGAAGGCCCGAACATCGGCCTGATCAACTCGCTCGCCACCTTCGCGCGGGTGAACAAGTACGGCTTCATCGAGACCCCGTTCCGCCGCGTGCGCGACGGCGTGGTCACCGACGAGGTCGCCTACCTCTCGGCCATGGAGGAGGCGAAGTACTACGTCGCCCAGGCGAACGCCCAGATGGACGAGAATCGCAAGCTCACGGAGGACCTCGTGGTCTGCCGCCGGGCTGGCGAGGTGATCGTCGTCGGTCCTGAGCGCGTCGACCTCATGGACGTGTCGCCGAAGCAGCTCGTCTCGGTCGCCGCGGCGCTGATCCCGTTCCTCGAGAACGACGACGCCAACCGCGCGCTGATGGGCTCGAACATGCAGCGCCAGGCGGTGCCGCTGGTCCGCGCCGACGCCCCGTTCGTGGGCACCGGCATGGAGGCGGTGGTCGCCCGGGATTCCGGCGCCGCCATCGCGGCCCGCCGGGCCGGCATCGTCGATCAGGTGGACGCCACCCGTATCGTCATCCGCGCCACCGAGGAGGCCGACGCCAACAAGCCGGGCGTCGACATCTACCGGCTGCAGAAGTTCCAGCGCTCCAACCAGTCGACCTGCATCACGCAGAAGCCGCTGGTCCGCGTCGGCGAGTTCGTCAAGAAGGGCGAGATCATCGCCGACGGTCCCTCGACCGAGTTCGGCGAGCTGGCGCTCGGCCGGAACGTGCTCGTCGCGTTCATGCCGTGGAACGGCTACAACTTCGAGGACTCGATCCTGCTCTCCGAGCGGATCGTGAAGGATGACGTGTTCACCTCGATCCACATCGAGGAGTTCGAGGTGATGGCCCGCGACACCAAGCTCGGGCCGGAGGAGATCACCCGCGACATCCCGAACGTCTCCGAGGAAGCGCTCAAGAACCTCGACGAGGCCGGCATCGTCTACATCGGTGCCGAGGTGAACGCCGGCGACATCCTCGTCGGCAAGATCACCCCGAAGGGCGAGAGCCCGATGACGCCGGAGGAGAAGCTGCTCCGCGCCATCTTCGGCGAGAAAGCCTCGGACGTGCGCGACACCTCCCTGCGGGTGCCGCCGGGCGTCACCGGGACCATCGTGGAAGTCCGCGTGTTCAACCGCCACGGCGTCGACAAGGACGAGCGCGCCCAGGCGATCGAGCGCGAGGAGATCGAGCGCCTCGCCAAGGACCGCGACGACGAGCAGGCGATCCTCGACCGCAACACCTACGCCCGCCTCGCGGACGTGCTGATCGGTCAGGCGCCGGTGGCCGGCCCGAAGGGCTTCCGCAAGGACACCACGCTCACGCGCGAGCTGATCAACGATTACCCGCGCTCGCAGTGGTGGCAGTTCGCCGTCATCGACGACCGTCTCATGACCGAGATGGAGGCGATGCAGAAGCAGTACGACGAGTCGAAGAAGCGCCTCGAGCAGCGCTTCCTCGACAAGGTCGAGAAGCTGCAGCGCGGCGACGAGCTGCCCCCCGGCGTCATGAAGATGGTCAAGGTCTTCGTGGCGGTGAAGCGCAAGATCCAGCCGGGCGACAAGATGGCCGGCCGTCACGGCAACAAGGGTGTCGTGTCGCGGATCGTGCCGATCGAGGACATGCCGTTCCTAGAGGACGGGACGCATGCCGACATCGTGCTCAACCCGCTGGGCGTGCCCTCGCGCATGAACGTCGGCCAGATCCTGGAGACGCACCTCGGCTGGGCGGCTGCGGGCCTGGGTCGCAAGGTGTCGAAGGCGGTGGATGCCTATCTGAAGTCGCAGGACATCGCGCCGCTGCGGGAGGAGATGAAGGCGATCTACTCCCCGGGCGAGCTCGACGGCCTGACGGACGAGGAGCTGGCCGAGGCCGGCAACAACGTCCGCCGCGGCGTGCCGATGGCCACGCCGGTCTTCAACGGCGCTAAGGAGGCCGATATCGAGCAGATGCTGGAGATGGCCGGTCTCGACCGCTCGGCGCAGTCGACGCTCTACGACGGGCGCACCGGCGAGCCCTTCGACCGCAAGGTGACGATGGGCTACATCTACATGCTGAAGCTCCACCATCTCGTGGACGACAAGATCCACGCGCGCTCGATCGGCCCCTACTCGCTCGTCACCCAGCAGCCGCTGGGCGGCAAGGCGCAGTTCGGCGGCCAGCGCTTCGGCGAGATGGAGGTCTGGGCGCTGGAGGCCTACGGCGCGGCCTACACGCTGCAGGAGATGCTCACGGTGAAGTCGGACGACGTGGCCGGCCGCACCAAGGTCTACGAGGCGATCGTGCGCGGCGACGACACCTTCGAGGCCGGCATCCCCGAGTCGTTCAACGTGCTCGTCAAGGAGATGCGCTCGCTCGGCCTCAACGTCGAGCTGACGTCCTCCAAGAAGGCCGCCAACGACCAGCTTGAGCCCCCGGCCGACGCGGCCGAGTAAGCCAGCGAGAAAACCTCCCGTGGCGGCGGTTCCCCGCCGCCACGGTCGAGCGGGGAGGGGAGGGGCCTTCCAGGGTTCGACGACGGTGAGCAGCGCCCGCGCGGGGCGCGGCGCCGAATCTTTTTTAGGACGCGGTGGCCCGGCGCGGGGCTGCCGGCGTCAACAAGGAGCGGATCATGAACCAAGAGGTCATGAACCTTTTCAACCAGCAGGCCCAGCCGGTCAGCTTCGACCAGATCAAGATCTCGATCTCGTCCCCGGAGAAGATCCTCTCCTGGTCGTACGGTGAGATCAAGAAGCCCGAGACCATCAACTACCGGACCTTCAAGCCCGAGCGCGACGGCCTGTTCTGCGCGCGCATCTTCGGGCCGATCAAGGACTACGAGTGTTTGTGCGGCAAGTACAAGCGCATGAAGTACAAGGGCGTCATCTGTGAGAAGTGCGGCGTCGAGGTCACCCTCGCGCGCGTCCGGCGCGACCGCATGGGCCACATCGAGCTGGCCGCCCCCGTCGCGCATATCTGGTTCCTGAAGTCGCTGCCGTCGCGCATCGGCCTGCTGCTCGACATGGCGCTCAAGGACCTCGAGCGGATCCTGTACTTCGAGTCGTACTGCGTCATCGAGCCGGGCCTCACCCCCCTGAAGGAGCGCCAGCTCCTGTCGGAGGAGGAGTACCTGCGCGCGCAGGAGGAGTACGGCGAGGACTCGTTCACCGCCATGATCGGCGCCGAGGCCATCCGGCGCATCCTGCAGGAGCTGGACCTCGACAAGATCGCCAACGATCTGCGCGAGGAGATCGCCGTCACCACCTCGGAGCTGAAGCCCAAGAAGCTCCTGAAGCGGCTCAAGATCATCGAGGCCTTCCAGATGTCCGGCAACAAGCCGGAATGGATGATCCTCACGGTCGTGCCGGTGATCCCGCCGGACCTGCGCCCGCTGGTCCCGCTGGACGGCGGCCGCTTCGCGACCTCCGACCTGAACGACCTGTACCGCCGCGTCATCAACCGCAACAACCGCCTGAAGCGGCTGATCGAGCTGCGCGCGCCCGACATCATCATCCGCAACGAGAAGCGGATGCTGCAGGAGGCCGTCGACGCCCTGTTCGACAACGGCCGCCGCGGCCGCGTCATCACGGGCGCCAACAAGCGCCCGCTGAAGTCGCTCGCCGACATGCTGAAGGGCAAGCAGGGCCGGTTCCGCCAGAACCTGCTCGGCAAGCGCGTCGACTACTCGGGCCGCTCGGTCATCGTGGTCGGTCCGGAGCTGAAGCTGCACCAGTGCGGCCTGCCCAAGAAGATGGCTTTGGAGCTGTTCAAGCCGTTCATCTACGCGCGCCTCGACGCCAAGGGCTTCTCGGCCACGGTGAAGCAGGCCAAGAAATTGGTCGAGAAAGAGAAGCCGGAGGTCTGGGACATCCTCGATGAGGTGATCCGCGAGCACCCGGTGATGCTGAACCGCGCGCCGACGCTGCACCGCCTCGGCATCCAGGCCTTCGAGCCGAAGCTGATCGAGGGCAAGGCGATCCAGCTGCACCCGCTGGTCTGCGCCGCGTTCAACGCCGATTTCGACGGCGACCAGATGGCCGTGCACGTCCCGCTGTCGCTCGAGGCGCAGCTGGAAGCGCGCGTCCTGATGATGTCGACGAACAACATCCTGCACCCGGCCAACGGTCAGCCGATCATCGTGCCGTCGCAGGACATCGTTCTCGGCCTCTACTACCTGTCGATCGTGGCCGAGGGCGCGCCGGGCGAGTTCAAGCCGGGCAACGCCAAGAACCCGATGCAGGGCGTCTACGGCGACATGGGCGAGCTGGAGCACGCTCTCGCCGCCAAGGCGGTGTCGCTGCACTCGAAGATCAAGTGGCGCTGGACCGGTATCGGCCCGGACGGTGAGCCCCTAACCAAGACCTACGAGACCACCCCTGGCCGCGTGATCCTCTCCGGCGCCCTGCCGAAGCACGCCAAGGTGCCCTTCGACGTCGTCAACAAGCTGATGACCAAGAAGGAGATCTCGGCGATGATCGACACCGTCTACCGCCACTGCGGTCAGAAGGAGTCGGTGATCTTCTGCGACCGGATCATGGCGCTCGGCTTCAACCACGCGTTCAAGGCCGGCATCTCGTTCGGCAAGGACGACATGGTCGTGCCGGAGAACAAGTGGTCGATCGTCGACACGACCCGCGCGCTCGTGAAGGATTACGAGCAGCAGTACAACGACGGCCTGATCACCCAGGGTGAGAAGTACAACAAGGTCGTCGATGCCTGGGCGAAGTGCTCGGACAAGCTGGCCGCCGAGATGATGGGCCGGATCTCGGCCGTCCAGAAGGACGAGCACGGGGCCGACAAGCAGGTCAACTCGATCTACATGATGAGCCACTCGGGTGCCCGCGGCTCGCCTGCCCAGATGAAGCAGCTCGCGGCGATGCGCGGCCTCATGGCCAAGCCGTCGGGCGAGATCATCGAGACCCCGATCATCTCGAACTTCAAGGAAGGCCTGGACGTTCTGGAGTACTTCAACTCCACGCACGGTGCCCGTAAGGGCTTGGCCGACACCGCCCTGAAGACCGCGAATTCCGGCTACCTGACCCGCCGCCTCGTCGACGTGGCCCAGGACGCCGTCATCCGCGAGGTCGATTGCGGCACGACCAACGGCATCAAGATGCGCGCCATCGTGGATGCCGGCCAGGTCGTGGCGACGCTCGCCACCCGCATCCTGGGCCGTGCCACGGCCGAGGATCTGGTGGCCGCGGACGGCACGGTGATCGTCAAGACCGGCGAGACCATCGAGGAGCGGCACCTTCCGGCGATCAACGCCGCCGGCATCCAGGAGGTGAAGATCCGCTCGGTGCTCGTCTGCGCCACCAAGAGTGGCGTCTGCGCCACCTGCTATGGGCGCGACCTCGCCCGCGGCACGCCCGTCAACATGGGCGAGGCCGTCGGCGTCATCGCGGCGCAGTCGATCGGCGAGCCGGGCACGCAGCTCACGATGCGCACCTTCCACATCGGCGGTGCGGCCCAGATCGCCGACTCGTCGTTCATCGAGTCGAGCTTCGAGGGCACGATCAAGATCCGCAACCGCGCGATCGCCAAGAACTCCGATGGCGATCTGATCGCCACCGGCCGCAACGTGGCGGTGGTGGTCGTCGGGTCGGACGGGGTCGAGCGGGCGGTCCACCGCCTGCAGTACGGCGCCAAGCTCCGGGTCGACGAGGGTGACAAGATCAAGCGTGGGCAGCGCATCGCCGAGTGGGATCCCTACACCCGTCCGATCCTCACCGAGGTCGACGGCATCGTGGCCTACGAGGACCTGGTCGACGGCCAGTCCATGACCGAGACCACCGACGAGTCGACCGGCATCGCCAAGCGCGTCGTCGTCGACTGGCGCGGTTCGGCTCGGACCTCTGACCTCAAGCCCGCGATGGTCGTGGTCGATCGGGACGGCAAGGCGCTCAAGCTGCCCCGCGGCTCGGACGCCCGCTACTTCCTGCCGGTCGACGCCATCATCGGCTTCGATCCCGGCGCGAAGGTGAATGCCGGCGACATTCTCGCCCGCGTCTCGACCGACTCGGCCAAGACCCGCGACATCACCGGCGGTCTGCCGCGGGTGGCGGAGCTGTTCGAGGCAAGGCGCCCGAAGGACGCGGCGATCATCGCCGAGAAGTCGGGGACCATCGCGTTCGGCCGCGACTACAAGAACAAGCGTCGGCTCACGCTGACGCCGCATGACGGCTCGGAGGCGGTCGAGTACCTGATCCCGAAGGGCAAGCACATCCACCTGCAGGACGGGGACGTGGTCGAGCTCGGCGATTACATCGTCGACGGAAACCCGGCCCCGCACGACATCCTGGCGATCAAGGGCGTGGAGGAACTCGCGGCCTACCTCGTCAACGAGATCCAGGAGGTCTACCGGCTGCAGGGCGTGTCGATCAACGACAAGCACATCGAGGTGATCGTCCGTCAGATGCTGCAGAAGGTCGAAGTGACCGACGGCGGCGACTCGGACATCCTCTCGGGTGACCAGATCGATCGCACGGAGCTGACCGACTTCAACGAGAAGCTGCTCGCCGAGGGCAAGAAGCCGATCCAGGGCGTTCCGGTCCTGCTGGGCATCACCAAGGCGTCGCTGCAGACCAAGTCGTTCATCTCGGCGGCCTCGTTCCAGGAGACCACCCGCGTCCTCACCGAGGCGGCGGTCAACGGCAAGGTCGACACCCTGGAAGGCCTGAAGGAGAACGTCATCGTCGGGTCGCTGATCCCGGCGGGCACGGGCTCGATGGTGGCGGATATCCGCTCCATCGCCCGCCGCCGCGACGCGATGATCCTGCAGCAGAAGCAGGCCGAGAGCGGCGCCATGCCGGTCGAGGAGCTTCCGCCCGCCGCCGCCGAGTGAGGCCGTCGGCAGGACTGAGTTGGGAGAGGGCGGCCTTCGGGCCGCCCTTTCTCGTTCCGGCCTGCCTTTGTCCGGCCGTGTCCCCTCACCAACTCGAACGCCGTCTTTGCGAGCGCAGCGAAGCAACCCAGTGTCGCGCCACGCTGGAAGGCGTCCCGCTGCCCTGGGTCACTTCGCTGCGCTCGTGATGACGGGCCGGGCAGTGTCGACTGCAACCCCGAAACCGTATCGAGACACGCGCGACCGTCCGGCCTTAACGGCAGCTCAACCATACCGCGCGATAAATTCGGCGCGGCCGCAGAAACACCCTGGAAACGGGGAGGATCGGGCCGGTTCGGGTGCGTGAGTGCGGGTCTGGCGTCGTGGGCACGAGACGAGGACGGGAATCGAGCCTGCGCTGGCTCTCGGCGGCCCTGACGCCCTGGATGGTCGGTCTGGGCCTGCTGGTGTCGTTCACCGCCGATGCCGGGACAGAGAACGCCATCGGGGCGAGCCGGCTCGGGGTGATCGATGCCGACACGGTCCCGCCGCTGCCGCCCGGCACCCTGCTGATCGGATCGGCCCTCCGCCGCCTCGGCGACGAGCCGCCCCAGGCGACCTTCAAGACCGGCGCGCACGTTTTCCCGGTCGTGCAGCGGGCCGGCAAGGGCGACCCCGCCCGGCCGCCGGCCGAGAGCTTCGCGCGCCGGGCCGCGAACCTGCGCGAGGCGGGCGGCGCCCTGGTGTTCGGCGACGTTACCGGGAGCGTCACCGGCGTGCTGACGCAGGGCTCCGCGATCTGGGACCCGGAATCCGAGCCGGAGGCCGCCTTCGTCCCCGTGCCGGATCTCGGCCTCACCACCGGCAGCGGCACCGCCGCCTCCACGGGCGCGGGGACGGCCGACCTCACCGAGGATGGCGGCCCCGAGCGCTTCGACGGCTCGACCCCGCCGGTGCCGCGGGCCATCGCGCTGTCCTCCACGACGCCGGCGCCCGCCGACGCCATCCCCGTCGAGATCGCCGCGGCGAGCCTCGCGCTCCCCGATTTCGCGATCCGCACCGAGCGGCCCGACAGCGCCCAGCCGGTGCCCGAGGACGCGCGCCGGCGCTACGCCGACCTGATCGACCCGAACTCCCTCGACAAGGAGCAGCGCTGCCTCTCCGAGGCGGTCTATTTCGAAGCCCGGAGCGAGCCCGAGGCCGGCCAGGCCGCTGTCGCCCAGGTGGTGCTCAACCGGGTGAAGAGCGGCCTCTACCCGGCGAGCGTCTGCGGTGTCGTCTACCAGAACCGGCACCACTACATGGGCTGCCAGTTCTCCTTCGCCTGCGAGGGCAAGTCCCTGCGCATCACCGATGCCGGCGCCTGGGAGAGCGCCACCCGCATCGCCCGCTCGGTGATCGAGGGCCGGACCTACCTCGCCGAGGTCGGCGCCGCGACCCACTACCACGCCGACTACGTGCGCCCGGGCTGGGCCCGCCGCCTGCGCAAGATGGACGTGATCGGCCGGCACATCTTCTACCAGCTCCGGGCCGGCCAGACCTGACCCGGGCCGGACCGGACTTCATAAGAGAGACTGTCCAAGATCCGAACAATCCTACCTAGGTAGGCGACGCCTAAGCAGTCGAAACCAAGGGTTAATTTTACCTTCGTTCCCGATAATGCTTGCGCGCCGGGCAACGAGTCTGGCCTCTGGTACGTCGAGACGAGCGCCGCGTCCGCGCCGCGTCTCGTAGTAATGCGTATCAGAGGACTTCCATGACCGCGCCGGTCGCTCGCACCGCTCTCCTCGCCGCCGCCCTCGGCGGCGTGCTCCTCGCCGCACCCGCCCAGGCCGGCGGCTGCTACGGCTCCGAATGCTATCGCCGCGTCGTCACGCCGCCGGTCTACGACACCGTGCAGGAGAACGTGCTGGTGCGCCCGCCCCGCACGGTCTACCGGACCACGCCGCCGGTCTACGACACGGTGTCGGAGCGCGTGATGGTCTCGCCCGGCGGCCGCTACTGGCAGACCAGCCGCGGCCCCGGCGGCGAGCTGATCGGCTGCTGGGTGACCACGCCGCCGCGCTTCGCCGTCCGCACCCGGACCGTGCTGATCCGCCCGGCGCAGACGATCCCCGAGACGATCCCGCCGGAGTATGCCAGCGTCAGCCGCCGCGTCCTCGTCGCGCCCGCCCGGGCCGGCTGGGCGCCGATCGGCGGCGGTTACGGCTACCAGCCCGCGGCCTACGGCGGCCCGCTCGTCGGCTCGATCCCGGACGCCCTCGGCATCACCGGGGCCAGCTCCTCGGATATCGGCGTCGGTCTCGGCTTCTACACGGGCAGCCGGTACGACGGATACTGAGCCGGTAACGACCGCCGTCGCCTTGATTCCGGGCGTCCCGGCCACACCTCACCGCGCAGCACGGGAGGTGACGATGGGGACGTTCAAGGCCTGGGTGGTCGAGAAGAACGAGGCCGGCCAGAGCCTCGCCTTCCGGGATTTCGACGACGCCGACCTGATGGACGGCGACGTCACCGTGCGGGTGACGCACTCGACCCTGAATTACAAGGACGGCCTCGCGCTCACCGGCAAGTCGCCGGTGGTGCGCCGCTTCCCGATGATCCCCGGCATCGACTTCTCCGGGATCGTCGAGACCTCGGACCACCCGGAGTACAGGCCGGGCGACGCGGTCGTGCTCACCGGCTGGGGCGTCGGCGAGACGCATCTCGGCGCCTACGCGCAGCGCGCCCGGGTCCGGGGCGACTGGCTGGTTCCGCTGCCCCAGGGTCTCACGGCCGAGCAGGCCATGGCGGTGGGCACCGCCGGCTACACGGCGATGCTGTGCTGCATGGCGCTGGACGCCCACGGCGTGAAGCCCGAGCACGGCCCGGTCATCGTCACCGGCGCCTCGGGCGGCGTCGGCTCCGTCGCGGTGGCGCTCCTCGCCCGGGCGGGCTGGCACGTGATCGCCTCCACGGGCCGGGACGGCGAGGCCGATTACCTGAAGGGACTCGGCGCCGCCGAGATCCTCGACCGGGCCGAACTGTCGAAGCCCGGCAAGCCGCTGGGCAAGGAGCGCTGGGCCGCCGGCGTTGACGCCGTGGGCTCCACGACGCTCGCCAACGTCCTCGCCATGACCCGGGCGGACGGCGCCGTCGCGGCCTGCGGGCTGGCGCAGGGCATGGACCTGCCGACCTCGGTGGCGCCCTTCATCCTCCGCGGCGTCTCGCTGCTCGGCATCAACAGCGTCACCACCCCGCAGAAGAAGCGGCGCGAGGCCTGGGCCCGCCTCGCCCGGGAGCTCGACCTGGCCAAGCTCGCCGCCATGACGAGCACGGTCCGCCTGGAGGAGGTCGGCCGGCTCGGCGAGGAGATCCTGGCCGGCAAGGTCCGAGGCCGGACCGTCGTGACGGTGGAGTAGGTCCGGCGCCCGTCAGGCGGCTTTCCGGGCCTGGAGCAGGTAGCTCATCGGCAGGAGCCGGTCGGCGGCGAGCACGTCGCAGGCCGTGCTGCTGATGTTGTCAGGAAACTCCCGGAACCGCTCGATCGCGAGGCCGGCACCGATCAGGCTCTCGATCAGCATCCCGACGGGATGGGCGAACCAGTAATGCGGTCCGACCCGCGGGGCCGGCCCGTCGCCGTACACGATGGCGTCCTCGCCCACGAACGGCGCCGTGCGGAAATAGGAGTGCCGGACCAGGAGCGGCTGCTCCGCCCGCGGCTCGAACATGTTCACGACGGGGTGCTCCTCGTGGATGAGGATCCGGCCGCCCGGGTGCAGGAGGCGCGCCGCCACGGCGAGGAAGCGCGGCAGGTCGGGCATCCAGCCCAGCACGCCGATGGTGATCACCGCGAGGTCGTAGGCACCGTCGTGCTCCGCGTCGATCGCGTGCACGTCGCCCGCGACGAAGCGGCAGTCGCGCCCGGCGATGCCGGCGAGGTCCCTGGCCTGGGCGAGGAACGCCTCCGACTGGTCGAACCCGGTCGCCGACCGGGCGCCGAGATTCATCAGCGACACCGTCTCCCGCCCGTTGTTGCAGCAGAGCTGCGCGACGGAGGTCCCGGCGAGGCCGATCGCCCGCAGGGCCGCCTCCATCGGCGGGTCGAAGCAGGAGAAGCCGGGGTCCCGCGCGAAGTTCTGCGTCAGCCGGTCCCACGACGGGTCGCTCCGGTGCAGCGGCGCGGAGGCATCCCAGGCTTGGCGGTTGGCGGCGACGGCCTCGGCGGCGGACAGGGACGACATCGACGGCTCCGGGTGAATCGCCGGAGAGTCTAGCGAGCGGTGCCCGTGTCGCGCCACGGCGAAAACGCCGGGCCGGCCGAACCGCCGTCGCGCGGGAACCTTTGCCGTACCTCGCGTGTTGGCGTCTTCATGAGCGTCGCATTCGTCAAAGAGCCCGAGGGTGGGGAAGCGTTCGAGAATCTGCCGGACCGGCCGATCTCGCCGCACACGAACTTCGTCACGCCGGAGGGGCTCGCGCAGATCGAGGCCGAGGTCGCGCGTCTCGAGAAGGAGGTCGCCTCGCTGGACCCCGCCGACAAGGCGGAGGATTCCCGCATCGGGCGCGACCTGCGCTACTGGGCGGCCCGGAAGAACACCGCGCAGCTCGTGGAGCCCAGGGGCGGCGACACCGTGCAGTTCGGCTCCACCGTCACGGTGGTCCGCGAGGACGAGTCCGGCAAGGAGACCCGGCAGACCTTCCGGATCGTCGGCGAGGACGAGGCCGACCCGCACAAGGGCTCGATCTCGTACGTGGCACCGCTCGCCCGCGCCATCACGGGCAAGACGATCGGCGACGTGGTCGAGGTGAACGGCCACGAGGTCGAGGTCGTCGAGATCCGCTGAGGCGGGTCAACGGCCCTCGAATCGGGCCCGCAGCGGCAGCAGCGCCTCGGCGACATGTTCCATGAAGGCCCGGACCCGCGCCGCGTGGCGCAGGTCCGGATGCGTCAGGATCCAGAGGTCCGCCCCGAGTTCCGGGTGTGGCCCTGACAGCCGTCGCAGCGCCGGATTGAGGTCGGCCGTGAAGCAGGGAAGCGGGCCGATGCCGAGGCCGGCCTCGACCGCCGCTTCGAGACCGATCACCGCGTTGACCCGCAGGCGGACGTGGTCGGAGGGCGCCCGCGCCTCCACGAACCGCGTGAGCGAGCCGCCCGCCACCAGCGGCCCCGGACTGATCCACGCCTCGCGGGCCAGATCACCGTAGGCGCGGTCGGCGCGGCCGTAGACTCCCCAAGCCGTGAGGGCGAGGCGGCGGCCGACCAGCGTCTCGCTCGGCTCGCGGCTGATCCGGATCGCCACGTCGGCGTCCCGGCGCGAGAGGTTGAGCGTCGCCTCCGCGAGGATGAGGTCGATCCGAATCTCCGGATAGCGCTCGGCGAAGCTCGCCAGCATCGGCATCAGCAGGTCGGCGGCGAAGCCGGCCGGCGCGGTCACCCGCAGCTCGCCGGAGGGTGTCTCGCCCTGTCCCGCCACCACGCGGGCGAAGCGCGTCACGTCCGCCTCGATCCGTCCGGCCGCGTCGATCATCGCCTGCCCGGCGGCGGTCGGCACATAGCCCGTGCGCAGCCGCTCGAACAGGCGCGTGCCGAGCCGCGCCTCCAGGGCGGCGAGGCGCCGGAACGCCGTCGAGTGGTTGATCCCGAGCTCGGTCGCCGCCGCGGTCAGGCCGCCCCGATCGGCCACGGTCTTCGCGAACCGGAAGTCGTCCCAGTCGAGCGCCACGCGCGGATCCTTGCGTCTGTGCAAGATCAATCTTGCACGTCGGGGCATTCTTGCAAGGCGGCAAATGCGCGATGGAGTGGCCTTCCGCTGGCCGACGATTCGGCCGGACGTCCGACACGCAGGAGAGATCACCCGATGGCGAAGGTTCTGGTGCTGTACTACTCGACCTACGGTCACGTGGAGCAGATGGCCTACGCCGTCGCCGAGGGCGCCCGCGAGACGGGGGCCGAGGTCGTCGTGAAGCGCGTGCCGGAGTTGGTCCCGGAGGAGGTCGCCCGGCAGAACCATTTCAAGCTCGATCAGGCGGCGCCGGTCGCGACGGTCGCCGAACTCGCCGATTACGACGCGATCATCTTCGGCACGCCGACCCGCTACGGCAACATGGCCTCGCAGATGAAGCAGTTCATCGACCAGACCGGCGGGCTCTGGATGAAGGGCGCGCTGGTCGGCAAGGTCGGCTCGGTCTTCACCTCCACGGCCTCGCAGCACGGCGGCCAGGAGACGACGCTGACGAGCTTCCACACGGTGCTGTTCCATCACGGCATGGTGGTGGTCGGCCTGCCCTACAGCTTCCAGGGGCAGGCGGGCGTCGAGGCGGTGAAGGGCAACACGCCCTACGGCGCCAGCACGATCGCGGACGGCGACGGCTCCCGCCAGCCGAGCGCCGTCGAGCTGGAGGGCGCGCGGTTCCAGGGCCGCCACGTGGCGGGCATTGCCGCCAAGCTGGCCCGAGACTGAGAAGCCAAGAAAAAAGGCTCGGATTGCTCCGAGCCTGAAAGGAAAAAGGCCATTGGGGGCTGAGAAGGCCTTCGTGATCAGTAAACGGATCAGGCCGAACTCTGTTCCGCGGCCGGCGAAAAATTCTCCGCCGTCAGCGGGGCGCGGCCGCCCGGGCGAGGCGGTCGCGGATCGCCTCGCCGAGGCCCTCCGCGGGAATGGGCGCCACCGCGATGGTCTCGGCCCCCGAGGCGTCGAGGTCCCGCAGGGCGCCGAACAGCCGGGATGCGGCCTCCGCGGGGTCGCCCGCCGGGCTCAGGTTGAGACTGGCGCGCGCGGTCTCGTGACCGGCCGGGGGGCGGGGCCCGAACAGCAGGACCGCCTCGCCGGGCTCGACCCGCACCGCGTCGAGGCGGACCCGCGCCCGCGGCGCGTAGTGCGAGGCGAGCATGCCCGGGCCCGCCGGCCGGTCGGCATCCGCCGCCGCGGGCGCCGCCGGATCGAGGCCGAGCACCGCCCGGAGCGCCGCCCGGGTGACGCCGCCGGGCCGCAGCAGCCGCGGCGTGCCGCCGAGGCAGGCCACCACCGTCGACTCGACGCCCACCGGCGTGTCGCCGCCGTCGAGCACCGCGGCGATGCGGCCGGCGAGATCGTCGAGGACGTGGGCGGCCCGGGTCGGGCTCACCCGCCCGGAGCGGTTGGCCGAGGGCGCCGCGACCGGCCGCCCGACCTCGGCGAGGAGCGCGCGCGCGAGCGGGTGCGCCGGAACCCGCAGGGCGAGGCTCGGCAGGCCGGCGCGGGCGAGGTCGCAGACCCGCGTGCCCGCGTGCGCCGGGACCACCAGGGTCAGGGGGCCGGGCCAGAAGGCCTCCGCGAGGCGGCGCGCCGGCGCGTCGAAGACCCCCTCCGCCAGGGCCGCCGCCGCGTCGGGCAGGTGCGAGATCAGCGGGTTGAAGCGCGGCCGCGCCTTGGCGGCGAAGATGCCCGTCACCGCGGCGGGGTCGGTGGCGTCCGCCCCGAGCCCGTAGACGGTCTCGGTGGGGAAGGCGACGAGGCAGCCCGCCCGCAGGAGCGCGGCGGCCTCGGCGAGGCCGGCCGCGTCGGCGGGGAGCCGCCGGGTCGCGGCCGGGACCGTTGACCCGGGATCGTTCATGCGGGAAGCCGTCTCCGAGGTCATGGCGGTGCGAGCCCCGCGCGCCTATCCTCGCCCCGCCCTAGCGCCGGTGCGCGGGCGCGGTCAAACCCGCCCCGGATCGAACGCGCGGGCGGGCCGCCACACGGGAGGATCGTATGAGTTACCGCGCCCCGGTCCCCGAGATGCTCTTCACGCTGCGGCACGTGGCCGGGCTCGACGCGGTCGATCCCGACGATGCCGAGGCGATCCTGACCGAGGCCGGGCGGATCGCAGCCGGCGTGATCGCGCCGCTCAACCGGGTCGGCGACCGGCACGGCACTCCCTTCGCGGACGGGGAGGTCACCACGCCGCCCGGCTGGCGCGAGGCCTACCGCACCTTCACGGAGGGCGGCTGGAACGGGCTCTCGGCCGAGGCCGACCACGGCGGGCAGGGCCTGCCGAAGCTGATCGAGGCCGCCTGCACCGAGATGTGGAACGGCGCCAACCTCGCCTTCGGCCTCTGCCCGCTCCTGACCCAGGGCGGCATCGAGGCGCTCGCGGCCCACGGCTCGGACGACCTGAAGGCGCGCTACCTCGAGAAGCTGGTCTCGGGCGCGTGGCCCGCCACCATGAACCTGACCGAGCCGCAGGCGGGCTCCGACCTCGCCCTGCTGCGCACCCGGGCCGTGCCGGCGGGCGACGGCACCTACCGGATCACCGGCAACAAGATCTACATCACCTACGGCGAGCACGACCTCGCCGACAACATCGTCCACCTCGTCCTGGCCCGTCTGCCCGACGCGCCCGCCGGCACGCGGGGCATCTCCCTGTTCCTGGTGCCGAAGGTGCTGCCGGACGGCACCCGCAACGACCTGCGCTGCTCCGGCATCGAGCACAAGCTCGGCATCCACGCCTCGCCGACCTGCTCGATGGCGTTCGGCGACGGCGGCGGCGCCACCGGCTGGCTGATCGGCCAGGAGAACAAGGGGCTGGCCTGCATGTTCACGATGATGAACGCGGCGCGGCTCAATGTCGGCCTGCAGGGCGTCGGAATCGCCGAGGCCGCGACCCAGCGGGCGCTCGCCTACGCGCAGGAGCGCCGCCAGGGCAAGGCGGTGGGCGCCGCCGAGGCGACCAGCCCGATCGCCGCCCATCCGGACGTGCAGCGCATGCTGCTCACCATGAAGGCCTCGACGGCCGCCGCCCGCGCCATCTGCTACCTCACCGCCGCGGCCCTCGACGCGTCGAAGGGGCCGGAGGGGCAGGCGGCCCTGGACCGCGCCTCGCTGCTGACCCCGGTCGCGAAGGCGTTCGCGACGGACCTCGCCAACGAGGTGACCTCGCTCGGCGTGCAGGTCCACGGCGGCATGGGCTTCGTGGAGGAGACCGGCGCGGCGCAGCTCATGCGCGACGCCCGCATCCTCGGCATCTACGAGGGGACCAACGGCATCCAGGCCATCGACCTCACCGCCCGCAAGCTGCCGCTGAACGGCGGGGGCACCGCGCAGTCGCAGATCGCCTGGATGCGCCGGGCCGCGGAGGGGCTGCTCAAGGCCGGCGACCCCGCCTTCGGCCACATGGCGGCGCGGCTGCGCGACGGGATCGGCAGCCTCGACCGGGCGACGAGCCACCAGCTCGCCGCGCTGAGCTCGAACCGCCCCGAGGCGGCGCTCGCTGGCGCGACGCCGTACCTGCGCCTGTTCGGCCTGACGCTGGGCGCCGCCTGCCTCGCCCGGGCGGCGCTCGCCGCGAGCGCCGCCCGGAAGGCCGGCGAGACGGACCCGGCGCACGCGGCCCGCATCGCCCTCGCCCGGTTCTACGCCGAGAACCTCCTGGTGGCCGCCTCCGGCCTGGAGCAGGCGGTGGTCGAGGGCGGCGCCTTCACGGACGACGCCGCCCTGGCGCTGGCGGTTTGAGGAGCGGATCATGGCCGAACCCGTCACGATCGACGACCTCGCGGGCGGCGTCCGCCTGATCACCCTGAACCGCCCCGAGAAGAAGAACGCCCTCACGGGCGCCATGTACGACGCGATGCGCGCGGGCCTGACGGAGGCCGACGCGTCGGACGCGGTCGGCGCCGTGGTCTTCGCCGGGCAGCCCGGCATGTTCAGCGCCGGTAACGACCTCGCCGATTTCATGGGGCATGCCGGTGATGGATTCAGTTCCTCGCCGGCGCTGGCCTTCATCCGCCAGCTCGCCCGGACCCGCACCCCGATGGTGGCGGCGGTCGACGGGATCGCGGTCGGCATCGGCGCGACCCTCTGCCTGCACTGCGACCTCGTCTACGCGAGCCCGGCGGCGCGCCTGCGCATGCCCTTCGTCGAGCTCGGCCTCGTGCCGGAGGCGGCGTCGAGCTACCTGCTGCCCCTGCGGGTCGGCCGGCTCCGGGCGACCGAGCTGCTGCTCCTGTCCCGGCCGCTGGAGGCCGACGAGGCGCAGGCGCTCGGCCTCGTCAACGCGGTGCTGCCCGCCGACATGCTGGTCGAGCAGGCCATCGCGCAGGCGGCGCGCCTCGCCGCCCTGCCGCGCGGGGCGCTGACGGCTTCCCGGGCGCTGATCCGGGGCGACCAGGCGCAGGTCGAGGCGGCCCTGGAGGCGGAGGCCCGAGCCTTCGACGCGCAGCTGCGCTCGCCCGAATCCCAGGAGCGGCTCGCCGCCTTCCTCAACCGCGCCAAGCCCGCCTCGGCGTGAGCGCGCCCGACCTCTCCCAGAAGATCTGCCTCGTGGCGGGCGCGTCGCGGGGCGTCGGCCGGGGGCTCGCCCGGGCGCTGGGAGAGGGGGGGGCCACGGTGATCGTCACGGCCCGCTCCAGCGAGACCGGCCCGCGCACCGAGATGCGCGCGGAGGCGATCGAGGATACGGCCCGCGCGGTCGACGCGGCCGGCGGGCGCGGGCACCATTACCTGTGCGACCACCGCTCCGAGCGCGCCACCGACGCGCTGGTCCACTGGGCTCTGCGCCGGTTCGGGCGGATCGACGTCGCGGCCTGCAGCGTGTGGAGCGGCAACGAGGGCTACGACGGCGAGCGCTACCCGGACGGGGCCGGCTGGGGCACGCCGTTCTGGCGCCGCTCGGCGGAGCCGTACATCGGCCTCCTCGAGGCCGGGCCGCTGCCGGCCCTGCTGCTCGCCCGGGCGGTCGCCCCCGCCATGGTGGCGGCGCGAGCCGGGCTGCTGGCGCTCGTCTCCTTCGGGACCGAGGATTACCTCGGCGACGTGTTCTACGATTCCGCCAAGGCCGCGACCAACCGGCTGACCCTGGCCTTCGCCCGGGAACTCGCGCCCCACGGCGTCACCGCCCTCGGCCTCTCGCCGGGCTTCGTCGCCACCGAGCGGGCGCGCGATCTCGGTCAGGAGCAACACGCCACCGAGAGCCCGCTCTACGCCGGCCGGGCGCTCGCGGCGCTCGCCGCCGACCCCGACATCGCCGCCCGGGCGGGCGCCGTGCTGCATGCCGGCGACCTCGCGCGGATCTACGGCTTCACCGACGCCGACGGAACGCGGCCGGAGCGGTTCCGCGTCGGGCCGTGACAGGCCGTGACGGGCCGGGACGGTTTTGGCGGGACCTGTCGCCCGAATGGCGCAGCCCCGCGGCAAACGGGCCGGATCCGCCCCAGGACCCGTCGGCGGGGTTGATTCGCGGGGCCCGGACGCGCGTCCTGTCGGGATCGGCGGCTCCGATTGCTGCGGGAGCGAAAAACGGCCTTAATTCGCCCGCAGGTCAGGGGAGCGATCCTGTACCCGCCCCGATCTCCGGTCGGGCCGGGACCGTGCGTGTGAACGAGGGAAACTGGCATGTCGGAAGCGAACACGGCCCCGCGCGTGCTGATGGTGTTCCCGAAGTTCTACGAAAACTCGATGTGGAACTTCAAAGAGGCCATGGAGCTGCAGGGCGCCCGCGCGCCGGCGCCGCCGCTGGGCCTCATCACGCTGGCCGCGATGCTGCCGCCGGCCTGGCAGGTGACGCTCGTCAACCGCAACTGCGAGGAACTGACGGACGCGCAGATCCAGGCCGCCGACCTCGTGATGACCGGCGGCATGCTGCCCCAGGAGCCGGACTGCCTCGTGGTCATCGACCGCTGCGTGGCGCTCGGAACCCCGGTCTGCGTCGGCGGCCCGGCCCCGACCTCGACGCCGGAGGTCTACGACAAGGCCGACTTCCTGGTGCTGGGCGAGGCCGAGGGCATTCTCGACAAGTTCGTGGCCGCCTGGGAGGCCGGCGAGCGCCGCGGCCGGCTCACGGCCGAGAAGTTCAAGGCCGACGTCACCAAGAGCCCGATCCCGCGCTTCGACCTGCTGACCTTCAGCCACTACCTCTACATCGGCGTCCAGTTCTCGCGCGGCTGCCCGTTCACCTGCGAGTTCTGCGACATCATCGAGCTCTACGGCCGCGCCCCGCGGACCAAGACCACGCCGCAGATGCTGGCGGAGCTCGACCGGCTCTACGGCCTCGGCTACCGCGGGCACGTCGACTTCGTCGACGACAACCTGATCGGCAACAAGAAGGCGATCAAACTGTTCCTGCCCCACCTGATCAAGTGGCAGGAGGAGCACGGCTACCCGTTCAAGTTCTCCACCGAGGCCTCGCTGAACCTCGCGGACGACGACGAGCTGCTCGGGATGATGCGGGACGCGAATTTCTTCGCCCTGTTCACGGGGATCGAGACGCCCGACGAGGCGACGCTGATCCAGACGCAGAAGAAGCAGAACACCAAGCGCTCGATCGCCGACAGCGTGCACAAGCTCTACGAGCACGGCATGTTCGTCACGGCCGGCTTCATCGTCGGCTTCGACACCGAGAAGGACAGCATCAGCAAGGCGATGTCGCTGTGCATCGGCCAGACCGGCATCCCGATCGCCATGGTCGGCCTGCTCTTCGCGCTGCCGAACACGCAGCTCTCGCGCCGCCTGCGCAAGGAGGGCCGCCTCTACGAGAACTACGCGGCGACCACCGCCGACCAGGGCGACCAGTGCACGCAGGGCATCAACTTCGTGACCCTGCGGCCGCAGCGCGACGTGCTGGCCGACTACCGCGACGTCCTCCAGGAGATCTACGACCCGCCGAACTTCTTCGACCGGGTCCGGGTGGTCGCCCGGCGGGTGAAGCGGCCGAAATTCGCCGCCCAGAAGCTCAACTGGGGCCACATCGCCCACGATCTCTACTCGCTGCTGCGGGTGTGCTGGCGGATGACCGTGCGGCGTCCGGAACTCGCCAAGCACTTCTGGAGCGTGTTCCTGGAGACCGCCCGCCGCAACCCGGCCGCCCTGGAGGCCGTGGTCACCAACATGGTGATCTACCTCCACGTCTACCCGTTCTCGCGCTACGTCATCCGCGAGATCAACGGCCGGATCGCCGACCTCGATGCCGGCCGCTGGGTGCAGCCGCCGGTCCTGGCGCCCGAGGCGGAGACCTGCAAGGCGCCGCCGGTCGGCAAGGTGGTGGCCAAGGCCGAGGTCAAGCACCTCGCCGCGGTGGCCTGAGGGATCCGCGGCCGCCGCGCTTGCGGGCTCGGCCGATCATCGCTAGCTGACCCGCCGCGAGGCCACGTCCTCCCCCCGCCGCGCGGGGCACAAGTCCGGGACGGCCCGGCCCTTTCGGGAGGGCCGCCGTGGCCTGGATCTATCTCGTCACCGCGGGCGTGCTGGAGGTCGTCTGGGCCTTCGCGATGAAGCAGTCGGAGGGCTTCACGCGCCTCTGGCCGACCGCCATCATGGCCGTGTCGATGGCCGGCAGCGTCGGCTTCCTAGCGCTGGCCATGCGCACGCTGCCCCTGGGCACCGCCTACACGATCTGGACCGGAATCGGCGCGGTCGGCGCCTTCCTGGTCGGCATCGCCGTGCTGGGGGAGCAGGCGAGCGCCAGCCGGATCCTCGCGGCCGGCCTGATCGGCTCCGGGCTCGTCCTGATGAAGCTGTCGAGCCCCGGCTGAGCCTGAGGCCGAGCCTCAGGCCGCGCGCACGGTGTGCAGGAAGGCGTCGATCTCCCGGCGCAGCTCGGCGGCCTCCTCCGAGAGGCTCGACGCCGAGGCCAGCATCCGCGTGGCGGCCGTACCCGTGTCGTCGGCCGCCCGCGCCACCGCGTCGATCGTCCCGGTGACCGCGCCGGTCCCGGACGCCGCCTCGGCCACGTTCCGGGCGATCTCCCGGGTCGCCGCGCCCTGCTGCTCGACTGCGGCCGCGATCGAGGTCGCCACCCCGTCGATCTCGCGGATGCGCGCCGTGATCCCGTCGATCGCGTCCACGGTCTGCCCGGTCGCGCCCTGGATGCGGCCGACCTGACCGGCGATCTCCTCGGTGGCCCGGGCGGTCTGGGCGGCGAGCTGCTTCACCTCGCTGGCGACCACCGCGAAGCCGCGCCCCGCATCGCCGGCGCGGGCTGCCTCGATCGTGGCGTTGAGCGCCAGCAGGTTCGTCTGGCCGGCGATGTCGGTGATGAGGCGCACGACGTCGCCGATCCGGCCCGCGGCGGTGCTCAGTTCCTGCACGAGGCCGGCCGTGTCGCCGGCCTGGACCACCGCGCTCCGGGCGAGTTCGGCGGACCCGTCCACCTGGCGGCCGATTTCCTGCACCGAGGCGCCGAGTTCCTCCGCGGCCGCCGCGACCGTGCCGACATGCTGGGCGGCCTCCTGGGCGGCACCCGCCACCGTGGCCGAGCGCTCGGCCGTGTGCGTGGCCGTGCCGCTCATCGCCTCGGCGTCGGCCCGCAGGCCGAGGGCGGCGTCCGCCACCCGGGCCAGCACGCCGCCGACCGCGGCCTCGAAGGACTCGGCCATGGCGTGGACCGCGCGCCGGCGCTGCGCCTCGGCGCCGTCCCGCGCCAGGGCGGTCTCCCGCTCCAGGGCACGGGTGTGGATCAGGTTGTCCTTGAAGACCTGCACGGCCGCCGCCATCGCGCCGATCTCGTCGCGGCGCCCCGTATGCGGGACCGGCACGGTCTCGTCGCCCTCGGCGAGGCGGCCCATCGCGCCGGTCATGCGCTCGATGGGGCGCGCGATCCCGAACAGGGCGAACAGCATCGCGGCCGCCGCGACCGCGAGGCCGACCACCGTGGCGATCAGCGCGATCAGCTTGGCCCGCGTCGCCGCCTGCACGGTCTGGGTGACGTTGGCCTCGGTCTGGCCCCGCGCCGCCGCGATCGACTCGGTCAGGCTGGCCACCGCGGCGTCGTTCTGCGCCCCCGTCGCGGGATCGAGCACGAGCGCGAGGGCGCCCGGCTGGTCGCCCGCGATCATCAGCTCGACCACCTGCAGCTGGATGTTCTGGTAGGCGTTCCAGGCATTGGTGAAGCGCTCGTAGATCGCGCGGGCCTGCGGGCTCGTCAGGCGGTCCTGATAGGCTTGCCGGAGGCCGGACAACTCGCCGAGGGCGTCGGTCAGCGCCGTCTGGTTCCTGTCCAGGGCCGCCGCGTCGGGCGAGGCCACCGCGAGCCGGTAGAGCCGCAGGCGCGCGTCCCGCACGGCCGTCCCGATGGCCTCGGCCTGGTTCTGCGCGGGCAGGGCCTGCTGCGAGATGGCCGCGGCGTTCCGCTCGATCTCCGACAGGCTCACGACGCTGGCGATGCCCTGGCCGACGGCGGCGAGGGCGAGCAGGCCGATGGCACCGGCGAGGACCGTCTTGAGGGAGAAGCGCATGGGAGGTTCCGTCTTCGCGGCCGCGTCGCGCCTTCAGGCCCCACCATGCTCCCGCAGAGGTCTTAAGATTCTGTCGGCTCTATACCAGCATTTGTTGTCAGAGCCACTTCTTCCACCGAAAGAAAAAGTAGGGAAATACGGCGGCCACGACCATCATGATCAGCGCCATCGGATATCCGAAGGCGAAATCTAGTTCCGGTATGGACTTAAAATTCATGCCGTAGATCGACGCGATCAGCGTCGGGGGCATGAAGACGACGGCCATGACCGAGAACAGCTTGATGATGTTGTTCTGCTCGAGGTTGACGAGCCCCAAAGTCGCGTCGAGCAGGAATTGGATCTTCGTCGACAGGAAGGTGGCGTGCTCCTCGAGGGACTGAAGATCCCGCAGGGTCGAGCGCACGTCCTCGCGCAGGTCGCGCGGGGCCTTGTTGGTCCGGTAAGTCGCCGACAGCGAGAGCAGGATCCGCTCCATGGAGACGAGGCTCTCGCGCTGCTTGGAAATGAGATCGCCGTGCCGGCCCAGCGCCCGCAGCGTGTCCTGCAGCGCGGTGTTGCGGGCGGAGGGGTCCTCCTGCACTTCGAAGATCTTGCCCGACAGGCGGTCGATGCGCTCGCCCTGGAGCTGCAGAACGTCGGCGGCGCGGTCGATCACCGCCTCGATCAGCCCGGCCAGGATAGATTCGCCCGAGGGTGTCGAGGCGCCGCCGTTGCCCATCGAGCGCCCGGCGCGCTGCGTGTACATGCGGAAGGCCTGCGGCTCCTCGTGGCGCACCGTCACCAGCCGGTTGCCGCGCAGGATGAAGGTGATGCCGGCCAGCCCCGGCTCCTCGGCGTCGCTGACCTTCGAGAGCACCCGGCCGGTCATGTAGCGGGCGCCGTCCTCGACGTAGAGCAGCTCCGAGGGCTCGATGTCCTTCATCTCCTCGCGGGTCGGCACCTCGATGCCCGCGAACGACTCGACCTTCAGTTCCTCCTCGCGGCTCGGGCGGATCAGATCGAGCCAGACCGTGTCCTCGGGGATCGTGTCCTGGAGATCGATGACGCGGCGCTCAAGCAGCGTGGCTCCGGCGCCGACGGCGGGCTGGTGGATGAAGATCACGTACGGGTCTCGGATGCGGATCGGTCACGGGACAGCGCGGGGCCGCAGCCCGCATCCGGCACCGCGACGGTCGATGCAAGCTGTGCCGCGGATGTGGCGCTGTTTTCTGACGCTTCCGTGACATCGCGGCCCGCCCCGTCAGAACAGCTCGATGTCGGGCGCTGCCGGGTCGAGGGCTTGGTCGACGACTTGGTCGAGGGCCTGGGCGTCGACGCGGCGCTGGATCTGGGTGACGTAGCGCGCCCGCGCGGTCTCGAGGATCGCTGCCGGCGCGCTCGTCCGCCCCGGCCCGGTGCCGATCAGTCGCCGGCGCAGGCCGTCGAGGTAGAGCTGCAGCGCCGCGTTGGCGGCGTCGACCGTCTCGATCTGCTGGCGGACGACGTCCTGGAACTGAACTTGGCCGAAGACCGACAGCACCTCGTCGCCCACCGCCGCATTCTGCGCCTTGACCTCGGCGAGGTCCGTCCGCGCCATCCCGAGGAGGACCCGGGTGGTCGTCTCGGCGATCCCGCCGAGTTCGGCCATCAGCGCGCGGAGGCGCTCCTGCTCGGTGCGGGTCGCGTCGTCTCCGCGATCGGCGATCAGCACCCGGCTGATCGTCTGCTGCGCGTCCGCCACCTGCACGCGCGCCTCGGCCATCGCGGTCTGGGAGGTCTGCGCGAGATCCTGGAGCTCCCGGGCGATGACCCGGAAGCCGGCTCCGTGGGCCCCGGCGCGGGCCGCCTCGATGTTGGCGTTGAGCGCCAGCATCCGGGTCGCCGCTCCGACCTTCTCGAGGCTGAGGATCAGGGCATCGAGCCCGCGCATCTGCCCGACGGCCACTTCGACGGTGCCGCGTTCCTCGCGGGTCTCGTTCAAGCGCCGGTCGAGATAGGCGCCGAGGGCCGCCGCCAGGGATTGCAGCGCGGCGTCGCTCTGCTCGGCGAAGCCGACGATGCGGTCGTGCGCGCCGCCGATGCAGGCGGCGCTGCGCGCCTGGGCGGCGTCGAGCCTCTGCAGCGAGGCGAGGATCGCCGCGGCGGCCGCCTCGGTCTGCGCGACGATGCTGCGCAGCTGCTCGCCCGTCACGGCGAAATAGGGGTCGAGGTCGCCGAGATCCCGGGCCACGGCCTCGGCGCAGGCCGCTCCGTGCGCCGGGGCGGCCGCCGGTTCGGCCCGAAGCGTGACCGCCATCGGCGGGGCATCCGGCTCGACCGCGCGGCAGGACGGTTGCAGCCCGCGGGTCACGAGGCCCCCGCAGAGCGCGGCGGCGGCCGCGAAGAGGAGCTGCGCCGGCTGCGCGATCCCCAGGATCAGCGGGACGGCCCCGACCGCGCCGCCGGCCGCGGCACTGAGCAGGAGCGTCCGCAGCTCGGTCTTCGCGGAGGGACGGGCAGCAATCTGCATCGCGGGAACGGTCATTCGGTCGGAAGCGGTGGCGCGGGGCCGGGCGAGGCCGAGGCCCGCGGAGCGGGCTTCAGCGGAGAGGGGTCGCCCGGATCAGGCGGCGCGGCGCTGAATCGCGGGGGCGACCTGTGTGAGGACCTGCAGCAGCTTGTCGGCCTGGACCGGCTTCACCAGCCAGCCGGTCGCCCCCGCCTGACGCGCGCCGTCGCGCTTCTCCTGCTGCGATTCCGTCGTGAGAACGAGCATCGGCGTGAAGCGGGTCGGCGCGAGCTTCCGCAACTCCTGGATCAACTGGACGCCGTCCATGCCGGGCATGTGGAAGTCCGTGATCACGAGGGCCGGCTTCAGGCCTGCCTTGACCTTCGCGAGTGCCGTCTCGGCATCGGCAGACTGTTCGGTTTCATATCCCGAACTGCGAAGTATTCCTGACATGCTCGAAAGAATGGTCGGTGAGTCGTCCACCAGTAATATCGTATTCATTTCTCGCTCTGAACTCCATGTCTGTGCGAACGGCTAAGTTTTAATCGTTCCAATCTGCCCGGCAATGCATTTTTCCATGACGTGGTCGCATAACAGCTCGAAGTCCTGCACCGCCCGCGCACGGGGCTTCACGTACCGAAACGGCTGTCCACACCCGAAGGCCTCCGCCAGAGCGATGTCCGTGCGGATCCCCGGCAGGAGGCGCTCCCGGCCGAACCGGCTCGCGAGCTGCTCGAGGGCCTCCCGCTGCATCGTGATCCGGAGATCCACCTGCACCGGCACGATCGAGAGGCCGCGCAGACCGGGATTGAGGATCGTCGCCACCCGGAAGAACGCGCGCGCGAACTGCCCGACGCCGTCCACCGCGAGGTGGCTGAGCTGCGTCGGAACCAGGACGTGGTGCGCGCTCGCCAGGGCGCTGATCAGCAGGGCGTCGGCTGTCGGTGCGGTGTCGATCAGGATCACCGCGTAATCCGTCGCCAGGGGCTTCAGCGCCGCCGCGAGGCCGAGGGGCGCGACGGCGCCGTCGGGGCCCGAGAAGCCGCGATCGGCCGGCAGCACGTCCACGTTCGGCACGGCGGTGCGCCGCACGGCGCGCCCGAGATCCGTCACCCCGGTGCCGCGGAACAGGTCGTGCACCGTCGGCTCGCCGGGCCTCGCCCGCACGCCGAAGCCGAGGCCGGCATGGCCCTGGCTGTCGAGGTCGACGAGCAGCACCCGCCGGCCGCGCTCCGCGAGGCTTGCGGCGAGATTCACGGCCGTCGTGGTCTTGGCGGTACCGCCCTTGCGGTTCGCCACGGCGAGGATGCGCTCGGTCCCCGGCTCGGTCATCCGCGCTCGGCCTCCGCGGCGCCTTCCGCGGCGGCCTCGGGCAGCGCGGCCAGGCAGGCCGCCGGCACGGCTCCGGCCGGCCGGCCGCGGAGGGCGGGTGCCGCGACCATCAGCACCTGTAGGACCGCCGTGTGGAGCCACGCCGCGCCGGTGAGGTCGACGACGGCCTCCGGGGTGGCGCGCAGGATATCGAGCAGCGGCTCGGCATCCTCGACCGGGCAGTGGCCCGAGAGCCGGATGCGGGCGCCGCTGTGTTCGAGGGCCATCAGAGCAGATCCGACAGGTTGAGGACGAGGAGAACCCTTCCGTCGCCGAGGAGCGCCGTCCCGGAGAAGCCCGCGAGGCCGGCGAGGAGACCGTCGAGGGGCCGCACGATGACCTCCATGCGCTCGCGGAAGCCGTCGACCACGATGCCGACCCGCTCGCGTCCGACACGGGCGACCATGACGGCCTCCTCTTCCGGCGGCGCGTCCGAGGCCGCCGGGAGGCCCAGGCTGTCGGCGAGCCGGATCAGGGGGATCATCGCGTCCCGCAGGACGAAGGTCTCGCGCTGCTTGATCCGGTGGATCTGGTCCCGCGGAACCTTCACGGTCTCGGCCACCGCGTCCATGGCGACCCCGTATTGCTGGCCCCGCGCCACCACGGTGACGATGCGGGTCACCGCCATGGTCAGGGGCAGCTGCACGGTCACGCAGGTGCCCGCGCCCGGCTGGCTCGCGAGCCAGACGTCGCCGCCCGCCCTGCGCACCGCGCTGCGCACGACGTCCATACCGACGCCCCGACCCGAGAGGTCCGAGACCTGATCCCGCGTCGAGAAGCCGGGCGCGAAGACGAGGTTGACGAGATCCTCCGCGGTCATCTGGGCGGCCTGATCCGGGCCGATCAGGCCGCTGCGCAGCGCCTTCTCGCGGACCGCCTCCGGGTCGATGCCGCGGCCGTCATCCGCCACCTCGATGATGACGTTGTCGTTCTCCTGCCGCGCCGCGAGCCGCAGGGTGCCGCGCGCCGGCTTCCCGGCGGCGATCCGGATCGCGGGGGTCTCGATGCCGTGATCGAGGGCGTTGCGGACCATGTGGATCAGCGGGTCGGCGAGGCTCTCCAGCACGTTCTTGTCGGCCTCGGTCTCCTCGCCCAGGATCACCAGCTCGACCTCCTTGCCGAGCTTGCGCGTGATGTCGCGGACGAGCCGGGGGAAGCGCTGGAAGACCTGGCTCACCGGCATCATGCGGATCGCCATGACGCCGACCTGCAAGCTCTGGGCGATCCGGTCGATGACCGCGTACTGCTCCTTGATCTCCCGACCGAGCTGGCGCGAGCCGCTGACCTGCTCGACGCGCCCGGCGAGATACGCGAGCCCGTTCTTGGCGACCGTCAGCTCGGCCGCGAAGTTCATCAGGGCGTCGACCTTGCCCTGCTCGACCCGCAGCATGCGCGCCGGACCCTTGGCGTCGGGGCCGGATCCCTCCGGGGCATCGCGCGGCTCGGTCGCCGGCGGCGGGGCCGCGGTGGGCCGCGGCGCGGGCTCTCCGAAGGGTGTCGGCATCGGCGGTGCGGCGGCCGCGCCGCTCGCCACGCCGCGGAGGACGGCGCCGAGGGTCTCGGTGGCGCCCGCGCGCGCTCGGCCCAGGGCTGCATCCAGGGCGGCGGCCCGGCCCGGCGCCAGATGCGGCAGACAGCGCCGCACCACCGTGCGTACGGACTCGAACCGGCCCACCGCGACGGCCGGGTCCGTCGGCACGGCCAGCATCTCGGCCTGCGCGGCGAGGATCGCCTCTGCCTGCTGGCGCAGGGCGAGGTCCGGGGCGGGCGCGTCTGCGGGCGGCCGATCGGTCGGCGGCGAACTCGAGGCCGGCCGCGGCCCGCCGAGGTCGGCGGCGAGGCGGCGCAGCGTCTCGGTCTCCGCCGTGGCGGCCAGCGCCGCGATCCAGCGCAGGGCGCAGGCCTGCCGGGTCCCGGCGCCGACGATCCCCAGCAGGGCGGCGGCGGCGGCGGCGAGGTCCGCCCGGGCGTCCTCGGCGAGGAGCGTCCCGGCCCGCGCGGCGAAGTCGCCGAACACCTCGGCCTCATCCTCCGTCCCGGTCAGGACGATCAGGTCGTCCGGCCGGATCGCGCCGACCCGGGCCTGATCGGCGACGTAGCGCAGATGATCGGCGACCGCCTCGGCGTCGGCGACGCACAGAACCTCGAAGCGGAGCCAGCTCAGCACCGGGTCGCAGGTCTCCGGCGACGGGGTTGCGGCGCGCGGCCGTACCCGCAGCGCGACGAGGCCCGGGGCCTGCGCCACAAGATGGGCCGGGTCGTCGCCGCGGAAGAAGCAGGTCTCGTCGGGCTCGTAGTGCCAGGCGGTCAGGGGGGCGCCCGAGGCCGCGGCGCGCCTCCAGGCGGCCTGCCTGTCCGCCTCGGGGAGGTCGGCGAGCCAGTCCGGCGGCCCGTAATCGGCCCGCGCGACGGCGGCCTCGATCGCCGCGGGGAGCCACGCCCGCAGGGCCATCACCCGGCTCGCCATCACGGCGTCGGCGTCGTCCGGCAGGACCGCGCGGCTCTCCAAGACGTCGATCCAGTGGCCGACCAGATCGAGGCTGTCGAGGAGCCCGTCCACGATGGCGGGTTCCAGGACGAGCGTGCCGGCCCGGACCTCGACCAGAAGGTCCTCGGCCGCGTGGACCAGATGGGTCAGCGGCGCGATCTCAAACAGGCCGGACGTGCCCTTGAGGGTGTGCACCGCCCGGAAGACGTCGTCGAGGGATTCGGCGCCCGGCGACTTCTCCAGGGCCAGCATGCCGCTCCCCGCGCGCTCCAGGAGCTCGCGGGCCTCGGGGATGAACTGGGCGAGCAGGGCGTTGGTCACGGTGCGGCTCCGGCCATCACGGTGGCGACCGCGACGAGGGCGTCCGGGCGCACCGGCTTGACGAGGTAGAGGTTGGCGCCCGCCGCGAAGGCCCGCGCGCGGTCGGCGCCGGCGCTCTCCGTGGAGATCATCACGGCCGGCACCGCCTGGAGCTCCGGCATGGTCCGGCCCTGCCGCAGGAAGGCGTAGCCGTCCATCTTGGGCATGTTCACGTCGACGAGGACCAGGTCGAAGCCCTCGGCGACGGCCTTCTCCAGGCCCTCGTAGCCGTTCACGGCCTCCTCGACCGCGAAGCCGGCCTCTTCCAGCACGTCGCGGTAGTACAGGCGCACCGTGGTGGCGTCGTCGATGACGAGGATCCTGGCCATGTCAGGCCTCCGCGCTCAGGGGCTTCTGGTAGACGATCGCCTCCGCGAACTTCCGGAGGTCGAACAGCGCGGAGATCCGGCTCATCGACTCGGAATGGCCGAGGCAGACGAAGCCGCCGGGATCGAGCGCCTCGTAGAGCGTCTGGGCGGCGCCGCGGCGGGACGCGTCGTCGAAGTAGATCAGCAGGTTGCGGCAGAACACGACGTCGAAGCCGCGGAACTGCCGGGTCGAGAGCGGGTCCGAGAGGTTGACTCGCGCGAAGGCGATCGACTCGCGGATGTCCGGGATCACCTCGTGGGCGCCCTGCACCCGCCGGGTGTAGCGCTCCAGGGTCGCCCGGGGGACGTGCTGGACCGCGCGGTCGCCGTAGAGGCCGCGCTTGGCTTGGTCGAGCACGGCGGTGTCGATGTCCGAGGCGACGATCTCGATGTCGTACCGGTCGACCTCCGGCCACGTGTCGAGGAGCTGGAAGGCGATCGAGTAGGGCTCCTCGCCGGTCGAGCAGGGCACCGACCAGATCCGCACCGGCTCGCCCGGCCGCTTGCGCCGGGTGACCTCCGGGAGGATCGACCGGACGAGGCAGCGGAACTGGTACTCCTCGCGGTAGAAGTAGGTCTCGTTGACGGTCATCAGGTTGACGAGCGTCTGGAACTCCTGGCCGCTGGCCTGAAATCGCAGGGCGTTGAAGTAGTCGCGGAAGACCGGCAGCGCGCTCGCGAGCATCCGCTCCTGCAGGCGCTTGTCGACGAAGTAGCGCTTGTTGTCGGCGAACATGATGCCGGTCTTGCGGTAGAAGAAGTCGCGGAAGCGGACGAAGTCGGCATCGGTGACGACGGGCGTCGGCGGCGGGAACGGTGCGGTCATGCCGGCCGCCGGTCAGGTGATGCGGCGGCAGGCGGCCCTGGCCGCGAAGCGCAGGAACGGCGCGTCGGGGAAGCGGGCGGCGGCGGCCTCGATCTCCGGCACCATCTCGGGCGTGCCGATCTCGGCGAGCACGTCGAGGGCGGCGGCGCAGACGTTGACGTGCCCGTCCTCGGCCAGGACCCGGCGGGCGTAGGTCGCGGCCGCCGGGTGGCGCAGGGAGACCAGCACGTTCACCGCGAAGATCCGGCGGTCGCTGTCGGGATCGGCGAGGGCCCGCTCGAGGGCGCCGAGCACCGCCGCGTCCATCTCCTGCAGCGTCTCGATCGCGGCGTTGCGCAGCCAGACGTCCTCCGAGCCCAGCAGGCCGAACAGGCGCTCGGCCGCCGCCGGGGTGCCGATGCGGCCGAGGGCGCCGAGGATCGCCTCGCCGACGCTCCGGTCCGCCTCGCGGCCGAGGCGGTCGGCCAGCAGGCCGGCGGCGTCGGGATCGGCGGCCAGGCGATGGGCCGCGTCGCGGCGCCCGGCGGCCGTCGGGCCCTCTAGGGCGATCCGGGGATCCTCCAGGGCTTCCGCCGGCGCGGGGAGGGCGGGGTGCTTGCGGACCAGGGCCATGGCAGTCTCGGTGTCGATCTCAGGAGAGCCAGCCGACGAGCTGGGCCGGGATGGAGCGGGCGGGCAGCGTCAGGGTCGCGCCGCCGAGGCGGATCAGCTCGGCCGGCATGCCGAACACGACGGCGCTCGACTCGGCCTCCGCGATGGTGCGGCCGCCGGCAGCCCGCAGGGCCGCCAGGGCGGCGGCGCCGTCGTCGCCCATGCCGGTGAGTTCGACGCCGATCAGGGCTTCGGGCGGCAGGTGATCCCGGGCGCTGCGGACGAGGCGGTCGACGCTGGGGTGCCAGCGCAGGGCCGGGTCGCTCGGGACAGTGGCGACCGCGAGCCGGCCGAGCCGGCGCTCGATCACCACGTCGGCGTCGCCTCGGCCGATGTAGACGCGGCCCGCCGCGAGGGGGACCGGGGCGGTCACCTCCACCACCTCCAGGGCGCAGAGGCGGTCCAGACGCTGGGCGAAGGCCCCCGTGAAGGAGCCCGGCATGTGCTGGGCGATCACGACCGGCCAGGGCAGGTCGGCCGGAAGCTCCGGCAGGATCTCCTCCAGCGTCCGCGGTCCCCCGGTCGACACGCCGATCAGGACGCAGCCCTCCACGCGGGCCGCGGCCCGGGGCGCCGGGCGGCGCTTCGCGATCTCGCCGCGCCCGCGCCGGACCCGGTCGAGGAGGCCGCGGGCGCGGCGGGGCTTGGCCCGGGCCGCGACGCGGACCTTGGCGACCATCTCGTCCCGGACCTCGCCGATGTTGAGGGAGACGGTGCCGCCGGGCTTCTCCACGTAATCGACGGCGCCGAGCTGCATCGCCTCCAGGGTCACGGCGGCGCTCTCGCGGGTCAGCGACGAGACCATGACCACCGGGCGCGGGCGCGCCGCCATGATCTCGCCGAGGCAGGTGAGCCCGTCCATCTCGGGCATGTTGATGTCGAGGGTGATCACGTCGGGCTCGAAGCTGTCGATCTGGTCCAGGGCGTCGCGGCCGTTGCGCGCCGTGCGCACCTCGAACTGGCCCGTCTCCTCGAAGATCAGGCGAAGGTGTTTGCGCATCAGGGCGGAGTCGTCGACGATCAGGAGCTTGGGCATGGCGGGTTGCGTGGCAGGAGCGGCCTCGGACCGGGCCCGGAGACGGCGGCTCAGGCCGCCTGCAGATCCGCGACCTCGTGCCGGCTGAGGAGCCGGTCGACGTTCACCATCAGGATGATCCGCTTGGCGGCGGCGAGGTTGGCGACCCGCTCCACGGCGCTGTCTTCGTCCTGCGCGAGGTCCGGCGCCGGCACGATGGCCGAGCGGGGGATCTTCAGGACCTCCGAGACCGAGTCGACGATGAAGCCGGTCCGCACCCCCGCGATCGCGAAGACCATGATGCGCTGGCGGTCGTTGCGCGCGGCCTCCGGGAGCCGGAAGCGGCGGCGCTGGTCGACCACCGGCAGCACCGCCCCCCGCAGGTTGACGATGCCCTCGATGAAGCCGGGCGTCCGCGGCACGTGGGTGAGCTGCTCGGGGACGCGGACGATCTCGTGCACGGCGTCGATCGGCACGCCGTACTCCTCGTCCGCCAGGCGGAAGACGACGAACTGCTCCTCCTCGTCGGCGCGCGTCGGCGCAGTCGCGGTCTGACGTTCCTGCACGGGTCCCTCCTCTGCGGCTCCGAGGCCGGCGAGGCCGCCGGCGATCCCGGTGGTGGCGAACAGGCGGGCGGCCGACAGGATCGAGACCAGCCGCTTGCCGCCGCCGAGCCGGCAGATCGCCTCGACCTCGCGCAGCGCGTCGCCCTGCGCGAGCAGGTCGGGCAGCGGGTCGACCACCGCGCGGGGCACCCGCAGCACCTCCTTCACCGTGTCGGTGACGATGCCGACGGAGCCGGCGGATTCCCGGGAGGCGACCACCACGATCCGGTTCTGCTCTCCCAGGGGCACGCCCGGCAGCCCGAACAGCGCCCGCAGGCTGACCAGGGGCAGCAACCGGTCGCGCAGGTTGATCACACCGATGACGTGGCGCTCGGCCTTCGGCAGTTCGCTGACGCGGTCGGGGACCTGGACGATCTCCTGCACCTGCTCGATCGGCAGGGCGTATTCCTGGCCCGCGAGCTCGAAGGACACGAGCTGGATCTCGTCGGAGAGCTCGGCCTCGCCCTCCGGCCGCGCCGAGGCCGCGCCGCCGGCCTCGATCGGCCCGACCGCGTTCCGTCCACCCGACCCGCCCTCTGCGCCGGCGCGCCCGGACCCGCTGCGCTGCAGCAGGCGCCCGAGATCGATGATCAGCACGATGCCGGCCGGCCGCTTGATCACGCCCGCGAGCAGCTCGGTCGCCGCGGTGGCGGTGAGGCCGTCGGTCCCCTCGATCTCCCCGGGCTCGGCGGTGATCACGCTCGCCATCCGGTCGACCACGAAGCCGGAGGTCCCGCCGGCGCCGCCGCCGTCGCCGGACCCCTGGCCGACCACGACCACCCGGGCGGCGTCGTCGTGGACCCGGTCGGGCAGCTCGAACAGCCGCCGCAGGCTCGCCACCGGCAGGACCGAGCCGCGCAGGTTGGCCAGTCCCACCAGGGCGGGGGGTGCCAGGGGAACGTCGACCATGTCGGGCAGGCGGATGATCTCCTGCACCTCCGCGAGGGGCACCGCGTAGGTTTCGCGGGCGACGTGGAAGGTCACGAACTGGAGCGCGGAGGCGGTCTCCGACCGGTCGGTCGCGGCCGAGGCTGGGGCGTCGTTGGACATGGCGGGCTCCGGGCTGAGCAGGATTCGGGTGGGGCCGTCCCGGCCGGGCGCGTCTCAGTCCTGGTTCTGGAGTTCGTCGGCCAGCGACGCGACCTCCTCGATGGCGGCGGCGAGTTCCTCCGCGCCGTTCGCCTGCTCGCGGGCGGCCTGCTGCGCCTCGTTCACCGCCTGGCCGCCCTGGCGGGCCGCCGTGGCGATCAGGTCGACGCCGCGCTTCGCCTCCTCGACGTTGCGGATGATCAGGTCGGCGCCCTGGAGGATCTGCCGGTTGCCGTCGAGCACCACGCCCATGTCGTCGGCGGTGGTCTCGAGGTCGCGGGTGATCGCCCGGTTCTTCTCGACCTCGGCGGCGGCCGCCGCGGAGATCGCCTCCAGGTCCCGGCGCACCACCACGATCTGGTCCTGGATCGCCTTCACGAGGTCCTTGATCCGCTCCGCGTTCTCCGAGGAATCCCGGGCGAGGTTGCGGATGTCGGTGGACACCACCATGAAGCCCTTGCCGAACTCGCCGGCCCGGGCCGCCTCGATCGAGCCGTTCACCGCCAGCATGTTGGTCTGGATCGCCACCGTGGTGATCGCGTCGACGATCTTGTCGATCTTCCGGCTCACCTGCTCCAGGGCGTTGATCTGCTCTCGGCTCCGGTCGGTCTCCGCGAGGGCATTGCCGACGCCCGCGACCAGTCCGTCCACCGCGGCCCGGTTCTCCTGAAGCTGGCTCGTGATCAGGCCGCCCTTCTCCAGGGCGCCGCGGGCGCTGTCCTGGGCGAGGAGCGCTCCCTTCTCGATCTGCGCGATCGCGGCCGCCGATTGCTGCGCGGCCGCCGTCTGCTGCTGGGCGCCCCGGTCGATCTGGTCGAGCGCCGTGGTGATCTGCGCGGCGGCCCGGTTGATCTCCTCCACCGCCGAGGACAGCTCCTCGGCCGCCGAGGCGACCTCCTCGGCGCTCTTGCCGACGTCGGTGGCGTTCTTCAGCTCGTCCGCCAGGGTCGCGAGCTCGGTGGCAGCCTGCTCGCTCTCCCCGAGGGCGGTGGTCTGCTGCTCGATGGTCTTGAGCGATTGCTGGCAGGCGGAGGATTGCTCCTCGGCCGCCGCCGCGATCAGCTCGGACCCCTTCTGCGCCTCGACCGCGGCCCTCTCAGACTCGACGGCCACCCGGGCGATGGTCTCGGCGCCGCGCATGATCTCGACCATGGCCTGCCGCACCGCCTCGAGCTGGGCGGTGATCGTCTCGCCCCGCGCGACCTCTTGGCGCGCGCCCTCGGCCGCGCGGTTGATGCCCTCGGCGATGACCTTCACGTCTTCCTGGATCCGGCCGATCAGCGCCTGGATCTCCTGGGCGCTGCGCTCGGAGGTCTCCGCCAAGGTGCGGACCTCGTCGGCGACCACCGCGAAGCCCTTGCCGTGCTGGCCGGCCCGGGCCGCCTCGATGGCGGCGTTCAGGGCCAGGAGATTGGTCTGGTCGGCGATACGGGCGACGGCGCGGACGATGTCGCCGATATTGGCCGCCTGCCGCTCCAGCTCGACGATCAGCGTGACCGAGGCCGCCTGACGCTCGGCCGCCGTGGCGATCGAGCCGACGCTGAGCCGGATCTGCTGGCTCACGGCGGCGATGAGTCCCTGAAGCGCCTCCGATTTCTGGCGCGAGGTCTCGGCCTCGGTGCGAGCGGTGCCGATCGCCTCCGACACGGTCGTGACGGCGCGCTGCGACTGCTCGGAGGCCCCGGCCGCCTCCTCGGCGCCGGCGGCGATCTGCTCCATCGCCTTGCGCAGCTCCTCGGCCGCCGACGAGGCCTCGGCGACGCCGCTGGCGAGCTGGGTTGTCGCCGCCGCGATGCGCTCCGCCGCCTTCTGCTGCTTGGCGAAGGTCCGGGCCTTGCGCCGGCTCTCCTCGTTGAGGCGCCCGAGCTGGCTCAGACTGGCCGGCTCGCCCTTCCGGACCTGCGCGTGCGATCCCGACAGGGCGGCTTTCTTCACGAGGGCCATGGCGGCGTTTCCTTCACTTGAAGTCGCGGCTGTACGTCGCCGCCCCCAGGCTAGGACCCGCGACGCGCAAGTCTTACGAAGCATCAAGTTGCGAATCAATAAACGAGAACACGATTTTTGAGCAATGATTCGCTCTAAGGACCTCCATATCCGTGAATATGAAGATCAATATTTGGAGTATATCTACAAAAATACTGGCTTGAAGATAGGATATTGGGTTATGAAGATGGATATATTTGCAACCAATATGGAAATATGCGCTGGCAACAATCCTGCTCGCCGGTCGCTGCTGTATCGAGCCGGCGGTTTGGCCAAGCCCCTCGGCGGACCCGCGGGGCCCGCAGGCCGGAGCGAGCGCGATCTGAAGTTCCGCGCCGCCCGAGGTCGCGCCGAATGGAGAGCCGTTTGCGGGGCACGGCCCAGTCGAACACCGCGGCCCGGACAGGCGATGGCCTGAGCGGGAACCCGGCCCGAGCGACCCCGACCCGATCTCAGTTGCAGCCGTCGCAGATGCTGCCTTCGATCTTGTCGGTCAGAGCGCGCTCGCGCCGCCGCTGCTCCGGGGTCGGCACCTCGCCGGGGCCGAGGGATGTGCCGGGCGGCTTGGTGACGCCGAGGCTGTTGGTGTTCGGCGCCGTGATGGTCGAGGCCGGGCCGCCGCCCGTGCCGGTCTGGTCGGGCGCTCGCGTCTGCGCCGCGAGCGGGGTGATGAGGGCGAGGCTCAGCGCACCGAGCGTCGCGGTACCGAGGAATCCGCGGATCATGGAAGGTCTCCCGTCGCCGGGAGAACGGGAAACGTGGCCGCCGGTTGCGTGGCCTAGCGCCGCCGCGCCGTCTCGCGCCGGAACACCCCGACCATCTCGACATGGCCCGAATGGCGGAACTGGTCGACCGGCGTGACGGTCTCCAGCCGGTAACCGCCGGCGACCAGCGTCGCCGCGTCCCGCGCGAAGGTTCCGGCGTCGCAGGCGATGCCGATCACCAGGGGCACGCGGGCGGCGGCAAGCTGGCGGGCCTGCGCCTCCGCGCCGGCCCGGGGCGGGTCGAACACCACCGCGTCGAAGGCGTCGAGTTCGGGGGGTAGCAGGGGCCGGCGGAACAGGTCGCGGCGCTCGCTGCTGATCTTGCGCAGGCCCGCGGCGGCGCGCGCGGCCCGCTCGAGGCCCGCGAGGGCCGCGGCATCGGATTCGACGGCGTGGACCGCGGCCGTCCGGGCGATCGCCAGCGTCAGCGGCCCGCAGCCCGCGAACAGGTCGGCGACGCGCCGGATGCGGGGGCCGAGGGCCGCCAGGGTCAGGTCGCAGAGCGTCGCCTGACCGGCCGCGGTCGCCTGCAGGAAGCCGCCGGGGGCCGGGTAGAGGCGCGTCGCCGCGGCGGGGCCGTCCGCCGTGACCGAGACCGGCTCGGCCTCCATCAGGCGCTCGCCGTGCAGGGAGAGCCGGGCGAGGCCGAGTTCGCCGGCGATCCGCACCAGTGCGGCGCCGACGCCGGCGCTGACCGGTCCGTGACCGCGCAGGTCGACGTCCAGGCCCTGGTCGGTGGCCGTCACGGCGACGTCGAGGGGCTTGCGCCCGTGGCCCAGCGGGGCGGCGAGGCGGCGCGCGACCTCCGGGGCCGGGTGGAGCGCCGGCACGGTGATCGGGCAATGGTCGATCGGCACCAGCGCGTGGCTGCGCGCCGCCATCAGCCCGGCCTCGGCCCGGCCGCCGATCTCGCGCACGTGCAGGGTAAGGCGGCGGCGGCCCGCCCCGTGGGCGTCGATCGCCGGACCGGGCGTCACATCGAGGCGCGCCTGGGACAGGGCCTGGGCGACGAGGTCGCGCTTCCAGGCGAGCTCCGCGGGCCGCGCCAGGTGCTGGGTGCGGCAGCCGCCGCAGCGCATGTAGTAGGGGCAGAACGGCGCCACCCGGTCTGGAGAGGCCTGCGCGACGCCGAGCAGCGCGGCGCGTCGCGCCTCGCGGCGGATCTCCGCGCGCTCCCCGGGAAGCGTGTAGGGCACCGGGGTGCCGTCCGCGGCGATCCCGTCGCCGCGGGCGCCGAGCCCCCGGATCTTGACCGTCTCGCTATCTGTTGTCTCGCTCACCGCAACCTCGCGCCGATCAGGAACTCGGCGTTGCCGTCGCCGCCCGGCACCGGCGAGTCGATCAGGCCCAGGATCGCCGCGCCGAGCCCCTCCAGGGTCCCGCGGACGGCCGCGCAGACCTCGGCGTGGACCGCCGGATCGCGCACGAGCCCGCCGCGGCCGACCCGGGCGCGGCCGGCCTCGAATTGCGGTTTGATCAGCGCGACGATCGCCGATCCCGGCCTCAGCAGGCCCGGGAGGACCGGCAGCACGAGGCGCAGGCCGATGAAGCTCACGTCCACGCTCGCCAGCTCGGGGGGCGGCACGAGGGCGTCCGCGCCGAGGTCGCGGATGTCGGTGCTCTCGCGGTTGGTCACGCGCGGGTCCCCGGCGAGGCGCGGATGGAGCTGCCCCCGGCCCACGTCGAGGGCGTGGACGTGGCGCGCCCCGCGGGCGAGCAGCACGTCGGTGAAGCCACCCGTCGAGGCGCCGACGTCGAGGGCGACGCGGCCGGCCGGATCGACGCCGAACGCGTCCAAGGCGGCGGCGAGCTTGAGGCCGCCGCGGGACGCGTAGGGATGCTCGGCTTCCGCCTCGACCCGCGCGCCCGGGGCGATCGGGTCCGAGGCGCGCGCGAGCGGGCGCCCGTCGACCCGCACGAGCCCGGCACGGATCGCCGCTTGGGCCCGGGCGCGGCTCTCGAAATGGCCGTGCGCCACGAGGTACAGGTCGGCGCGCCGCGGCGCAGGGTTCTCCGCGGGATCGTCCGCGGGGGCCGCGCGGTCCGGGCTGGTCCGGTCTCGGGTCATCGGGGCTTCGTGCGGTTCCGGCAGGTCTGCGGCGGAGGTTTCGGGCCGCCGCCCTGTCGAAGGCCGGCGCGCTCCCTAACTAGACCGGGCCGGAAAGGAGAGCCACCGCATGACCCGCACCCTGCCGCTGCTCGTATTGCTCGGGACCGCCGCCGCCGGCGGCGCCCTGGCACAGGAGCCTCCCAAGGAGGCGGCCAAACCGGCAGAGACCTACACGGCGCCGATCAAGAACGCGAAGGGCGACCCGATCGGCACGCTGGCGATCCGCGACGGGGCGAATGCCCTGGTCCTGCGCGTGACGATCCAGCCCGGCGGCCTGCCGCCCGGCTGGCACGGGATGCATTTCCACGCCGTGGGCGACTGCTCGGACCCGAAGTTCATGAACTCCAAGGCGCACGTGAACCACGACCAGAGCAAGCACGGGCTGCTCAACGCGGAGGGCCCCGACGAGGGCGACCTGCCGAACCTCTACGCGGCGCAGGACGGCTCGGCCAATGCCGAGGTCTCCAGCGAGACGCCGCTGAACGGCGAGGGCGGCCTGAAGGACGGGGACGGCGCGGCGCTGATCATCCACGCCAACGAGGACGACCACAACACCCAGCCGATCGGCGGTGCCGGTGACCGCGTCGCCTGCGGGGTGATCAAGTAGTCGTCGCGGACGGGGACGGCACGGCCGGCGGGATCTGCCGCGGCCGGCCGTCCTCGTCGATGGCCACGAAGGTGAAGGTGGCCTGCGTGACCCGCTCGCGGACCTGGGTGCAGAACCGCCGTGCCCAGGCCTCGACCTCAATCTTCATCGAGGTCCGGCCGACATGCGACACCCGGGTGTAGACGCACAGCACGTCCCCGACCCGGACCGGCCGGATGAAGGTCATCGATTCCAGCGCCACGGTGACCACCCGGCCCTGCGCCCGGTCGACGCCCGCGATGCCGCCGGCCTGGTCCATCTGCGACAGCACCCAGCCGCCGAAGATGTCGCCGTTGGCGTTGGTGTCGGCCGGCATGGCGATGGTGCGCACCGTGAGATCGCCCTTGGGCAGATCGACCTCAGCGGGCGGCGCGCCTCCGGCCGGTGAGAGTGCGACGTGCTGCATGCCGTCCATCCGCCCCCCGCACGCCGTCAGGACATCACGCCGGCGAGCTTGAGCCCCGCCGCCAGCAGAACGGCGACCGCGCTCAGGATGCATTCGAGCGGGATGGATTGCCAGAGGTCCGGCGCCGCCGCCGCGGGCTCGGCGCGTTGCGCAATATCGTTCATCGGGCTTCCTCTCGGGCGCGCCGATCTGCCGTCGGCGGTCCCGTTACCGGCACGATAAAGCAAGGCTCGCGGTCGCGCACCCCGAATCGGGGCGTGAAAAAGCCCGGCGGCTCGCTGGAGCCGCCGGGCCGGTCAGGTCGGAGAGCCGATCAGTAGTAGAACCGACGGCGCCAGTAGGGACGACGGTAGTAGGGCCGCGGGCCGTAGTAGAACCGGCGGCCGTAGTACGGGCGGCGCCAGTAGGGCCGCGGGCCGTAGAACCGGCGACGGTAGTAGTACTGGGCCTTCTCGGCCACCGCCGGCGCGGCTTCGGCGGGCAGAGCCAGCCCCGGGCCGATGGGCGCGGCGGACGCGCCCTCCGGCGCCGCGGCCGCGAAGCCCAGCGCCAGCAGGGCCGCGAGCAGGAATTTCCTCAGCACGGTCTCGACTCCCTTTGTGTCATTCGTCCTGGTCGACGAACCGCGCAGGGCGACGGGCTCCGCTCGGTCCGAACCGCTGCAACGCGTGGGCGAGCGGAAGCGTTGCAGCTTAACCGCTGCGACGTTTCGGACAGGGTTGATCGCAGGTTGAGACGCGCGGGGTCAGGCGATCTTCGTCGTCATGTCCTCGATGCGCGCCTCGGCGCTCTGGCGGACCAACGCGATGCCGTGCTCGCAATCCTCGCGGCGGACATAGCCTTCGCCCGAATCGGCGATCACCTCGCCGTTGCGCGCCCGCAGGCGCCAGCGCCACTCGCCCTTGGCGTCCCGGTAGAGTTCGAACCGCATGTCGCAGGCCCCCGCTTCTTCCATCCCTCAGATGGGGGCGCGCCCGCGCAAGGGAAGGCGGGGCGGTGAGGGCGCCGCGGGGCGGACAAGCCACCGAGCGGCGCGCGTGCGCGATCGGCCGCCGGGATTCGAGTTAGAATTTTTCTTCCTCTCATTGTACGCTTCGCCGATCGGGATCCGGGACGCCTGAACAATAACGGGACGCCCGCGGCCGGTGAGGAAGAGAGTATGAACGAGATCGTCCAGCCCGAGGCCTACTCGGAGGTCTTCTATGGAGGCTGCCCGCACGATTGCCCCGACACGTGCTCGATGCTGTTCGAGGTGAAGGGCGGCGAGCTCCTGAGCGTGCGCGGCAACCCGGACCACCCGATGACCCGCGGCGGTCTCTGCGTGAAGCTGAAGGATTACGAGAAGCGCCACTACCACCCCGACCGGCTACTCTACCCGATGAAGCGCGTCGGCCCGAAGGGCTCGAAGCAGTTCGAGCGGATCACCTGGGACGAGGCGCTGGACACCATCGTCACCCGCTGGAAGGCGATCATCGACCAGTACGGCCCGCAGGCCATCGCGCCCTACAGCTACCTCGGCAACCAGGGCCTCGTGCACGGGCTGAACGGCGGCGACGCGTTCTTCAACCGCATGGGCGCCACCGTCACTGAGCGCACCTTCTGCGGCGAGGGCTCCTGCACCGCGTGGCTCCTCACCGTTGGCCCGACCGCGGGCCTCGACCCGGACAGCTACATCCACTCCAAGTACATCGTGATCTGGGCCTGCAACTCGGTCAGCACCAACCTGCACCACTGGGCGATCGTGAAGGACGCGCAGAAGCAGGGCGCCAAGGTCGTCGTGATCGACGCCTACGCGTCGCGCACCGCCAAGGCCGCCGACTGGCACATCGCGCCGAAGCCCGGCACCGACGGCGCGCTCGCCATGGCGCTGATCAACTCGATCATCGAACAGGGCCTCGTCGACCAGGACTACGTCGACAACCACACGGTCGGCTTCGCGGAGCTGAAGGAGCGGGCCAGCACGCGCACGCCCGAATGGGCCGCGGAGATCACCGGCGTCTCCGCCGACGACATCCGGAAGCTCGCCCGCGAGATGGCGACCGAGCAGCCGGTGGGCATCCGCATCGGCGTGGCGCTGGAGCGGCACTACGGCGGCGGCCAGACCATCCGGGCGGTGACCTGCATCCCGGCGCTGACCGGCGCGTGGCGCCATGTCGGCGGCGGCATCACGCAGTTCGGCGTCTGGGAGCATCCCTACAAGTTCGACGTCATCTGCCGCCCGGACCTGATCCCGGAGGACACCCGGGTCGTCTCGAACCTTCAGATCGGCCGGGCGCTCACCGGCGAGATGCAGCTCGACCCGCCGATCATGTCGATGATGTGCTGGAACTCGAACCCCGTGACGCAGGCGCCCGAGACCGACAAGATCGTCGAGGGGCTGATGCGCGAGGACCTGTTCATGGTCTCGGCCGAGCACTTCATCTCGGACACAGCCTCCTACGCCGACATCCTGCTGCCGGCCACGATGGGCGCCGAGATGGAGGACATGATCCTCTCCTGGGGGCACCTCTACCTGACCTACAACACCAAGTGCGCCGAGGCGCCGGGCGAGGCGATCCCCAACAACGAGATCTTCCGGCGGCTGGCCGCCCGGCTCGGCTTCGATGAGGAGAACTTCAAGTGGAGCGACAGCGAGTGCCTTGAGCACTACGTCGACTGGTCATCGCCGGCCTGCGAGGGCATCGACCTCCAGTACATGCGCGAGCACGGCTTCGCCCGGCTCAAGGTCGGCACGCCGGACGACCGGGCGCCGCACCGGGAGGGGAACTTCCCGACGCCGACCGGCAAGTGCATGCTGAAGGTGGAGGGCGCCACGAACTTCGTCGCCCCGCCGTTCCGGCAGATGTACGAGGGCTTCCAGCCTGGCGAGGCGCTCGACCCGCTGCCGGACTACCTCGGCCCGCGCGAGTCGCACACGAACGATCCCGAACTCGCCAAGCGCTACCCGCTCAACATCGTCTCGCCCAAGAGCCACTACTTCCTGAACTCCTGCTACGCCAACATGGAGGACAAGCAGAAGGGCCAGGGCGAGCAGTTCGTGATGATCAGCCAAGCCGACGCCGACGCGCGCGGCATCCGGGACGGCGACCGGGTGCAGGTCGCCAACGACCGCGGCGCCTTCAAGGGCGTGGCCCGCATCACCGACGACGTGAAGGCCGGGATCGTGGTGGCGACGCTGGGCTACTGGCGCCAGCTCAACGAGGGCACGGTGAACAGCATCTCGTCCGGCGACTTCACCGATATGGGCCACGCGCCCTCGTTCTCCGACAACCTCGTCGAGGTCTCACGGGCGAACTGAACGGCTCCGCGCGCGGCGATCCGCTCCCGATCGCCGCGCCGGGTTCACACGGAGGGTCGAGCCGTCATCCGGTTGCGGTTTCGCCGCTCGTCCGGCGCGGTCACCGGAAACGAAGCCGCCCGGGACGGATCCGTCCCGGGCGGCTCGATCGTCACTCAGGCCATCTTCGCTCAGGGACGGGGCGCCCGCTCCAGCCAGCCGATGCTGCGACCCTCGCCGCCGCCACCGCCGCTGCGCGGACGGGCATCGGCGCGCTGGGGCCGGGCGTCGCGGCTCGGGCGACCCTGATTCGGGCGCTCGCCCTGCGGGCGAGCGGGCCGGTCCGCGCGGGCGTCGCGGCCCTGCGGGGCGTGGCCGCGATTGTCACCGCGGTTGTCGCCGCGGCCGTCCTGGGGTCGGCCCTGCCGGGGCGCGCCCTGGCCGGGACCGCCGAAGCCGCGGCCGCCCTCGGGCCGGCCCTGCTGGGGACGGCCCTGCTGCTGCCGGGGCCGCTGGCCCTGGCGGCCGCCGCCGGGGCGCTGCTGCGGACGCTCGGGCCGGCGCTCCTCCTCGCGGGCAATCTCGGCGGCCTCCTGGCGGGACGGCGGGGTGAAGCCCTCGGGGAAGCCCGCCACCGGGACCTTCTGCCGGGTCACGCGCTCGATGTCGCGCAGGTAGGCCTTCTCCTCGTCGTTGCAGAACGAGATGGCGAGGCCGTCGGCGCCGGCGCGGGCCGTGCGGCCGATCCGGTGGACGTAGCTCTCCGGCACGTTCGGCAGGTCGAAGTTGACCACGTGGCTCACGCCCTCGACGTCGATGCCGCGGGCCGCGATGTCGGTGGCGACCAGGACCCGGCAGGAGCCGTCCTTGAAGGCGGCCAGCGCCCGCTCGCGCTGGGGCTGGCTCTTGTTGCCGTGGATCGCGGCAGCCGCGATGCCGACCTTGTCGAGGCCGCGTACGACCCGGTCCGCCCCGTGCTTCGTCCGGGTGAAGACGAGCACGCGCTCGATCGCCGGATCGCGCAGGATGTGCCCCAGCAGCGCCTGCTTGGCGCCGGTATGGACGAAGATCACCTCCTGCTCGACCCGCTCGGCCGTGGTGGCGACCGGCGTCACCGCGACCTGGACCGGATCGGTGAGGTACTGGGACGCCAGGCCCGCGATGTTCTTGGGCATGGTGGCCGAGAAGAACAGGCTCTGGCGCTTCTGCGGCAGCATCTTCACGATGCGCTTGAGGGCGTGGATGAAGCCGAGGTCGAGCATCTGGTCGGCCTCGTCGAGGACGAGGATCTCGACGCCCTCCAGGGTCAGCGAGCGGCGGTCGACGAGGTCGATCAGCCGGCCGGGGGTGGCGACGAGGACGTCGACGCCCGGCGCCAGCGCCCGCTCCTGGCGGCTGATGGTGACGCCGCCGAACACCACCGTCGTGGTGTAGGACAGGTGCCGGCCGTAATCGGTGAACGACTCGGCGATCTGGTTGGCGAGCTCGCGGGTCGGCGAGAGCACCAGCACCCGACAGCCGCGGCGCGGCGCGCGGCGGTCCGAGAGCGAGAGGCGGTGCAGGATCGGCAGCGCGAAGGCCGCGGTCTTGCCGGTGCCGGTCTGAGCGATGCCGCAGAGGTCGCGGCCCGCCATGGCCGGCGGGATCGCCTGGGCCTGGATCGGGGTCGGCGCGACGTAGCCGGCCTCGCTGAGCGCCCGCAGCACGGGCTGGGCGAGGCCGAAATCGGTGAATTGGGTCAAGGATGTATCCGATGCAGCAGGGCCGGCCGGGCGCCTCGCGTCGCTCGCGAGCTGTGCCGTGTATGAGCCGGTCCGTTGGCAGGGGGCAGCCCGCGTGATGGGGCGGCCCGGGTGCATGCACGTTATGAAGAGGGGGGCCGGATCACGCCGGGTGGCGCCCGATCCGTCACGCAGCCCCCTCAAGCGGGCCGTGGCGGCCGCTGACGCTGCATCGCCGATATGCGTGTGTGCGGCTGCGAAGTCAATGCAGGGCCGGGTTGCGGTCCGCTCAGGCTGAGCGCCGCCGTCGCGCCGGTGAACAGCAGGCGCTCGTCCGACGGTGCCGTGCCCCGTGCACTCGGGATCGCCCGAAGACGCGGCTCGGCTGCCGATACGTGTCGATCACGTCTTCCCGATGTGGTCGGGGCGGGCGTTTATCGTCGTTGTGACCGAGGATCGCCTCTGATCTGTCCGTTGAGATATAATTGTTTCAGAATTGACGGTATCGTTGGATCGTCCGAGCGTGAAAGTGTATCTAAAGATACGCAGCGATCGGTATTCAGGATCGCTGCGCGGCCGCGACTTCAGATATTGCCTATGCAGACAGTGTTTTCGACGGAGGGTCTCCACCCCCGGAGCGGCTTCAAGCTCTGGCGAGACCTTCTCGGGGAGCGGCTCGTGCCGATCGAGGTCGAGCGCCTCGACGACGGGCCGTTCCGGGGCAGGCTCGACGTCGCGGAGATCGGCGCGCTGTACCTCTCGCGCCTGACGCAGAGCGCCCTGCGATGCGAGACGACGCCCAGCGCGGCCCGGCGCCACGACAGGGCCGGGATGGTCGTGGTGCTGTTCAAGCTCGCGGGCCTGTCGACGAGCGTTCAGGACGGCCGGGAGGCCGTGCAGCGGCCGGGCGACATGGTCGTGCTCGACCATCGCCCCTCCGTGCTGACGACCCACAGGGACAGCCAGGCCCTGTTCCTGGAGCTGCCGCGGGAGCGCCTGGAAGGCGTGCTCGGCTCGACACGGCTCTACACCGGCCTGTCGGTCGGGGCGGACCTCGCGTCGGCCACGCTGGCGACCGGCTTCATCCACGACCTGATCCGGGTGCGGCACCAGCTCACGCCCGACGCCGCCGAGCGCATGTCGGCGATCGCGGTCGACCTGATCGTGGCGAGCCTCGCCGAGCGGCTCGCGCAGGATGTGCCTCGCCCCGTCCACGGCAGCGTCGTCGTTCAGCGCGCGAAGGCGCATGTCGAGGCCCATCTGGACGATCCGGGACTGGACCCGCCCCAGCTCGCGGCCGCCACGGGGGTCTCGCTGCGCCGGCTCCAGGAGCTGTTCCACGAGCGCGGCCAGCACATTTCCGACTGGATCTGGGAGCGCCGACTGGCGGCGGCGGCCAAGCGGCTGTCCGACCCAGCCTGCCTGCACCTGTCGATCGGGATGCTCGCCTACGGCTGCGGGTTCACCAGCCAGGCGCACTTCTCCCGCCGGTTCAAGGACCGCCACGGCCTGACCCCGCGCGAGTACAGGGAGGCCGCCCTGCTGCGGGCTTCCGGTGCTCCGTCGGCTCCCTGATCGGGACGGTAGCCGGCCTCCGCCGATCCCGCGACGTCCCGGCGCGGAATGATGCGCGCGGTCCTCGCGCAACCCCTGGCCGGGCGCAGGCGCCTGCGCCCGGCGTGCGAACGGCACGCGCGTCGCGACCCGGCGCGTCGGCTCAGATAATGGTGTATCGTGATCGGCGGCGCACCGCCCTGTCATGCACCACATCCGGGTTGCCGCAGGTCCGGGCAACCGAAACAATGTGGTGCGGCCAAGAGGACTCGAACCTCCACCCCTCTCGGGACTAGCACCTCAAGCTAGCGCGTCTACCAATTCCGCCATGGCCGCATCGGACGCGAAGACCGGTCCGTTCGCCCGACCGTCGCGCGCCGCGGGAGAACCCGGGGCCGCTTTCGTGTCGCGCGGCGCAGCGGATAACAGATCGTCCGGCCGCCGACAAGCGCAGTCACGGGGAATCGTAGCCGCCCTCCAGGAAAGGCGCCGCGCCGTCGCCGATGCTGACGCCCGGCTCGACGATCGAGGCCGCCTTGCGGATCAGCTCGGTCACCTCCACGGAGATGCGGTCGCCCGTCACCACGATCTGCCCGCGCGCGATCGGGTGGTCGTTGGCCAGGATCTCGACCATGTCGCTGTCGCTGGCTTCGAGCTCGATCACGGCGCCGCGGCCCATCCGGAGGAGCATGTGCAGCGGCATGCGGGCCCGGCCCAGCACCACCGTCAGATCGACCTTCAGGGTCTCGAAGACCGCCACCGTCTGCCATCCCGTCTCGCAGCCGGAACCTTGCAACCGCCGGCCGCGGATGTTGAAGGCTTCGACCATCGACGCAGGATGGTGAACTCTTGGTAAACGCGCCCCGCCTCACGGTCAGCCCGCCCGCCTTCCCGAAGCGGCCCGGCACCGATCCGGTCGCCGGCCCGGTGGGCTGGCGCGTGAGCGACGCGGCAGTGGATTACGCCGCCGCCCTCGCCTGGATGGAGGCGCGCGCGGAGGCGATCGCCCGCGGCGCGGCGCCCGAATGCGTCTGGCTGCTGGAGCACCCGCCGCTCTACACGGCGGGCACGTCGGCCCGGCCGGAGGATCTCGTCGCGCCGGACCGGTTCCCGGTCCACACGACGGGGCGGGGCGGGCAGTATACCTATCACGGCCCCGGCCAGCGGGTGGCCTACGTGATGCTCGACCTCGACCGGCGCAGCCGCGACCTGCGCGCCTACGTGGCGAGCCTGGAGGCGTGGCTGATCGAGACGCTGGCCGCCTTCAACGTCCGCGCCGAGCGCCGCGAGGACCGGGTCGGCGTCTGGGTGCGCCGGCCCGAGAAGGGGCCCGGCGTCGAAGACAAGATCGCGGCGATCGGCATCCGGGTCCGCCGCTGGGTCAGCTTCCACGGCATCAGCCTGAACGTGGAGCCCGACCTCGCGCATTTCGACGGGATCGTGCCGTGCGGCGTCCGGGAGCACGGCGTGACGAGCCTCGTCGACCTCGGCCTGCCGGTGAGCATGGCCGAGGTCGACATGCAGCTCCGCGCCGCCTTCGAGGCGATCTTCGGGGCGACCGCGATCGAGGTGGCGGAGTGAGCAGGGCCGCGCCATCGGGCGATGCCGCCGTCGTCGCGAGCGCAGCGACCCAGGGGGCGTGTCGTCCGGAGCCCGGACCGGATCGCTTCGCTCGCGAATACGCATCGCGTCCGAACGCTCCGGTCGGAGGCCGTCTCATCGGCGCGATCAGAAATCGGCGTGCAGCCGCGAGGCGAAGAAGTGCGCCGGCCCGCGGTCGCGATTGTATCCGGGGTTGTCGATGAACTGGTAGTCGAAGGTCAGGGTGACGAACTTCGTCAGGTTCAGGGCGTAGTAGGTCTCCAGCGCGCGCTCGGTGCCGTAGTTGAGACGCCCGTCGCCGATCAGCAGCCCGAGATAGCCGGCCGCGAAGGCGGCCCGGTGCGAGGGCGAGAGCCCGTTCATTGCGGCGCCGATGCCGACCGTGTCGTCGGGGCGGTCCCAGGCCTTGCCCTTCAGCGACAGGCCGCCGGAGAAGCTCCGGTCGATGTCGGTGAACGAGATGTTCTCGGTGCGCCCGTCGTTCAGGCTCGCCCGGGCGAACAGCCCGAGTTCGGGCGTCAGCGCCTGCTCCAGGTTGATGTAGCCGCCGGTCTTGCGGCGGGGACGCCGGGTCGCCGCGACGGCGTCGTTGATGTCGTCGAACAGGCCGAGCTGGGTCAGGGTGACGACGTCGCGGTTGTTGGCCGAGACGCCGACATTCGAGAACAGCCCGATGCGGATCTTGCCGGGCTGCTCCAGCCACGGGAGCACGTGGCGCTCCTCGAACTCGACGTTCAGCCCGGCGCGCCGGAACACCCGCGGGTCGAGCACGTCGCTCGACGGCTCCTTGGGCACCTGCGTGTAGGCGGCGCGGATCGCGAACTCGGGCCGGTTGTACTCGGCGTAGACGCCCTGCGTGAAGCCCGGGAGATTGGCCGGGAAATCCCAGGCCGAGGCACCCCAGAGCGACCAATTGAAGAAGTCCACGCGCGGGTCGTGCGCGTAGATGTTGCCGTCGAAGAAGTCGCCCAGCGCGAACTTGCCGGCGATCAGCGTGATCCGCTCGGCGTCGTAGCGGGTGGCCACCTGGTTCGGGCCGTCCGGTACCTCGACGGTCTCGCCGCCGAGCCCGAAGGTCTGCTTCACGTAGTAGCGGTTCGAGCGCAGCTTCGGGAACGGGGCGCCGGCCTTCTGCGCCTCGCCGTTGACGAAGCCGGCGACGCCCAGCGTCCGCGACAGGCCGAAGCCCTGGCTGAACTCGGGATTGTAGTAGACCTCGGTGCTGTCGGTGAGCTTGAGGCCGAGGAAGATCGTGGCCGTCGTGGTCTGCCGGGCCTGATGGGGGATCAGGCTCTGCGCGCCCTCGTAGGGCGAGCGGAAGCCGGGCACGCCCTGTGCGATCAGCGTCGTCTGGCCGTGGAGCGAGAAGCGGCCAGTATCGCCGTTGTCGGGATCGTGCGGGGCGGTCTCGTCCGGGTCCGGCGGGACCTTCAGCCCGTCCGGAAACCACATCAGCCGCGCGAACAGTTCGTTGGACGTGAAGCGCGCCCGGGTCGTGACCGGCCCGCCCGCGTCGCCGGGCACCGTGCCCAGCGGGAAGCGCCGGCTGCCTCCGAGATCGATGTAGCGGTAGTCGATGCCCAGCGCGAGGCTGTCGGTGATGGCGTACTGCACGCCCGCGCCGAGGGTGAAGCCGACGTAGCCGAGGTCCCGCCGCGCGGTGGTCTGGCCGCCCGTGTCGAGGTCCGGGTAATTCGCCAGGATGCGCGCGTTCGCCCCCGCGAGGCCGAAGGTGCCGTAGATCAGGTAGCGGTCGAAGCTGTAGCCGAGCCGGGCGCGCAGGGTGCCGTAGAGATCCGTCTTGGCGCGCACGATGTTGAAGGCCGGGTCCACGTTCGCGTAGCCGAAGCCCGCGATCGTCGAAGGGACGGGCCGCTTCAGATTCGCCGCGTCGAGACTCGCCTCGACGCCGTAGACCCACGGCCCGGCCTGCCAGTTCCAGCCGCCGAACAGGCCGCCGACCGCCGTCGTGGCGTTCTTGCCCTGGTCGCTGCGGCCGGTGGAATCGCCGCTCTTGAAGGCCGGGACCGGCCGGGCGCCGATCGTCGTCGGACCGAAATTGTAGGCGCCGTAGGACCCGCCGGCACTGCCCTCGAGGCCGACATAGCCCCCCGACCAGTCGGTGTAGGACGGCGCCTCGGCGGGGCGCAGCGGGGAGATGTCGGCCGCCCGCGCGGCGGCGGGCGCGAGGAGGGGGACGGCCAGGACGAGCGCCGCGGTGCGGACCAGGGACACGGAACGGGATCTCATCCGACTCACAGAGAAGTATAGCATTTGCTAAAACGCGTCACGGGGCCGTGCAAGCCGGGTCGCGCGCTCGTGATCGCGGGCCATCATGCGATTCATGGCCTTGCCGCCTCGCATCCTCGGTTCGTCGCATGGCACTGGCGTGACGATCCAGCCCGCGTTGGATTCGTCAAGATCCAGAGGGCATCGCACCGCGAAAAGCTTCGTGAAAGTGCGTCGTGATCGACCTTTTTCGATGCAACGACATGCGAATACCGTAATGTCGATTCGGCTGACCGGCAGATTAGAATTGTTATTATTTGACTGTCGTGCGATTCCGGTTTGATCTTCCCGCGGCCTGGATTATGTGCGGTCGCATGCACGCCTCGCACATCCTCCCGGTTCTCCGCGGCCTCGCCGCGGCCTCGCTCCTGGCGTTCGCCGGTGCCGCGGCCGCCAAGGAGGTGCCGATCGGTCCGCACGTGACGCGCAACGGCCTGGAGGTCGCGGCCGTGTATCTGCAGCCGATCGAGATGGATCCGCCCGGCATGATGCGCGAGGCCGCCAAGTCGGACATCCACCTCGAGACCGATATCCGCGCCGCCAAGGACAACCGCAACGGCTTCGCGGAAGGGGACTGGGTGCCGGCGCTCGACGTCCGCTTCGAGGCGGTGAAGCTCGACGGCGACAAGCCCACCGACCAGACGGTGTCGGGCATGCTGATGCCGATGGTCGCCAATGACGGGCCGCATTACGGCGACAACGTCAAGCTGTTCGGCCCGGGTCGTTACCGTCTGAAGGTCACCGTCGCGCCCCCGGGCAAAGACAGCCATTTCGGCCGCCACGTCGACAAGGAGACGGGCGTCGGCCCGTGGTTCGAGCCCTTCGAGATCACCCAGGACTTCACCTTCGCCGGCGTCGGCAAGAAGGGCGCCTACTGAGAGTGCCGGAGCTGACCGTGTCCCGCCTGCCGCGCTCCCTCGTCCGAGCCATCCCGCTGCTGCTGGTCGCCGCCGCGTCGGCCTCCGCGCCCGCGCGCGCCGACGACATGCCGGTCATCAAGGTGGAGATGCGCGACGGCGTGATCATCCCGACGGTGATCGAGGTTCCGGCCAACACCCGGTTCAAGCTCGAGATCTCGAACACCGGCCAGACGCCGGTGGAGTTCGAGAGCACGGAGCTGCGCCGCGAGAAGGCGCTGGCCGCTGGCTCGACCTCGGCGATCGTGTTCCGCACCCTCGATGCCGGCACCTACCAAGTGTTCGACGATTTCCACCCGGAAGCGAAGGCGACCCTGGTGGCCAAATGAGCGCGTTCACGACAGCGCCCGGCTCCCTGGCCCTCGCCGACGTCACGCCGCGCCGCTCCGCGGTCGACGCGCGGCTCGCCCGGTTCGGCGACGCGCTGCGCCGGTACGGCTGGATCATCCGGTCCGTGCAGTGGCTGATCGTCGCCGTCTACGCGGTGCTGGTGATCGTGCCGGCCCTGCTGCCGCTGCCCGACAACGCCGCCCACATCTGGACCAACCTGACGCTCGCCGCGCAGTTCGCCTTCTGGGGGATCTGGTGGCCATTCGTGCTGGTCAGCATGGTGCTGGTCGGCCGGGCCTGGTGCGGCGTGCTCTGCCCAGAGGGGGCCCTCAGCGAGTTCGCGAGCCGGTGGAGCCGCGGCTACGCCGTGCCGCGCTGGATCACCTGGCAGGGCTGGCCGTTCGTGGCCTTCGCCGGAACCACCGTCTACGGGCAGATGACCAGCGTGTACGGCTACCCGAAGCCGGTCCTCGCGGTGCTCGGCGGCTCGACCCTGGCGGCGATCGTGGTCGGGCTGCTGTATGGGCGCAACAAGCGCGTCTGGTGCCGCTACCTCTGCCCGGTCAACGGCGTCTTCGCGGTGCTGTCGAAGCTCGCGCCGGTGAGCTTCCAGGTCGACCGCGCCGCCTGGGCGGACTCGCCCAAGCCCGTCGGCGGCACCGAGTCCTTCAACTGCGCGCCCCTCGTGCCGGTCAGGACCATGCGCGGCGCGGGCGCCTGCCACATGTGCGGCCGCTGCAGCGGCCACCGCGGCGCCGTGCGCCTCGCCTTGCGCTCGCCCAACCACGAGATCGTCCACGTGGCCGGCGCGGAGCCCAGCCTCGACCAGACCATGCTGATCCTGTTCGGCATGCTGGCGTTGGCGGTGGGCGCCTTCCAGTGGTCCTCGAGCCCCTGGTTCGTCGATGCCAAGCAATGGGCGGCTACGTGGCTCATCGAGCGCGGGACGACGTGGCCCCTGGAGCACTCGGCGCCCTGGTTCGTGCTGACGAACTACCCCGACCGCAACGACGTCATGACGCTCCTCGACGGCGGGCTGCTGCTGGCCTACATCGGCGCCGCGACGATCGTCCTCGGGCTCGCTCTGTCGGGGATCGTGGCGCTTGCGACCCTGAGCCTCGGCGGCTGGTCGCTCCGGCGCTTCCACCACCTGACCCAGACGCTGATCCCGGTCGCGGGCTGCGGCGTGTTCCTGGGTCTGTCCGCGCTCACCGTGACGTTCCTGCGCGGCGACGGCATCGTGATCCCCTACGTGGCGGAGATCCGCGCGGGCCTGCTCGCCGGCGCCAGCCTGTGGAGCGTCTGGCTGGCCTGGCGGGTGGCGGGTCTCGCCGCCGGCGGCCTCCGCCGGGTGGCGGCCTCGGCCTGCATCGCCGGGGCGGCCGCCCTCTCGGTGGCCAACTGGGTGCTCCTGTTCTGGATCTGGTAGCGCGCGGTCCGCGCGCGCCGCGTCACACGACCTCACAAACCCTGGAGACCGCCATGATCGGCGCCTTCGTCATCGCCTTCCGCGAAGTCATCGAGGCGGGCCTCATCATCTCCATCGTGCTGGCCGCCACCCGCGGCATCCCGGGCCGGATGCGCTGGGTCCTGCTCGGCATCGCCGGCGGCCTCGCGGGCGCCGCTCTGGTGGCGCTGTTCGCCGAGAAGATCTCGGACGCGTTCGAGGGCAGCGGGCAGGACATCCTGAACGCCGCGGTCCTGATCGTCGCGGTGCTGCTGCTGATCTGGCACAACACCTGGATGAGCAAGCACGGCAAGGAGCTGGCGGGCGAACTGCGCGCCGCCGGCGCGGCGGTGCGCTCGGGCGAGCGGGAGGCGGCGGCCCTGTCGATCGTGATCGGCGCCGCGATCCTGCGCGAGGGGGCCGAGCTGGTCCTGTTCCTCTACGGCCTCGTGGCCTCGGGCACCTCGGGCGCCGACATCCAGTTCGGTGCGGTCGCCGGCATCGGCGCCGGAGCGCTCCTCTCGGCGGTGACCTATCTCGGGCTCGCCTCGATTCCGAGCCGCTACGTCTTCTCGGTGACCAGCGTCCTGATCATCTTCCTCGCGGCCGGCCTCGCCGCGCAGGCGGCGCAGTTCCTGGCGAATGCCGGGGTGGTCGAGGTTCTCGGATACACCCTCTGGAACAGCTCCGGCGTGATCGCCGAGAATTCCTGGCCGGGCCGCGTCCTGCACGCCCTGGTCGGCTACACCGACCGGCCGACCGCCCTCCAGGGGCTGGTCTACGTCGCCACCATCGCGGTGATGGTCGGCCTGATGCAGTGGAGCGCCGCCGACAAGCGCCGCGCGGTGCGGCCGGCCTAGTTGCGACGGGCCGGCGGGCGGCGGGCATCGACGTCGCCCGCCTCCGCGGCGTCCGATCGCCGCGCGCTACGGCGCGCCCGTCGCCACCGCCCGGGCCGGGTCGGCGCCCCATTCCGACCAGGAGCCGTCGTAGAGCCCCCGCGCCGGGCGGCCCATGGTCTCCAGCGCCAGCGCGATGATCGCAGCGGTCACGCCGGAGCCGCAGGTGGTCACGATCGGCAGGTCCGGATCGACGCCGTTCTCGGCGAAGACCGTCTTCAACTCCTCGGGGCTCTTCATCCGGCCGTCGCGCTGGAGGGCCGCGTAGTGCAGGTTGCGCGCGCCGGGCATGTGCCCCGGCCGGACGCCGGGGCGGGGCTCCGGCTCCTCGCCGCGGAACCGCGTCCCCGAGCGGGCGTCGACGACCTGCGCCGAGCCGCTGTCCAAGGCGCGGGCGACGTCGTCCGCGTCCGCCACGGCGCCGTGGTCGAAGCGGGCGGTGAAGTGCCGCCGCTCGGGCTGGCGCGGGTCGCCCTCCTCGGTCGGGTAGCCCGCCGCCACCCAGGCCGGCAGGCCGCCGTCCAGCACCAGCGCGTCGCGCACGCCGAAGGCCTTGAGCATCCACCAGACCCGCGGGGCGGAGAACAGCCCCTGCCCGTCGTAGACGACGATCTGCATGCCGTCGCCGACGCCGAGCGCGCGCATCCGCGCCGCGAACACCTCGGGCCGTGGCAGCATGTGCGGCAGGTTCGACTCGGTGTCGCTCATGGCGTCGAGATCGAAGCGGCGGGCGCCGGGTATGTGGGCGGTGCGGAACTCGGCCTCGGGATCGCGGCCCGCTGCGGGCAGGTACCAGGAGGCGTCGAGCACGACGATGTCGGGGGCCGCGAGGCGGTCGTGCAGCCATTCGGGTGACACGAGGGGCGCTTGGGCCATGGTCGGCGGATCCGGCTCTGTTCGCGTTGCGGGCTGACAGAACCACAGGTCGCCCGGCGTTGCACGCCCGGGCCATCGCGGGACGGCGGCGTTCGGGCGGATTCGTCAGCCGCGCCAATGCCAATTGAGCGCGCGCCGGATCGGATGAGCTACGCATCCCGCACCGTGGTCCGATGCATCCAGCGCAGGCTGGTCTTGTTTTAAAGAGCCGTAACCCCAGTTACGACACCATGATGACGCCAATCGCGTCGGCCGTCCGGCCGGCATCGTGTTGGCCGCCCCGGACGTTCCGCTCGCGGACGCGATACGGGGACGTCGCCTGAACGAGATGCGTTCAAACCTTCCCCGTCTGCCCGGGCGCCCGACCCACCGTGCAGGATGCTTATTGAGCCGATCGACACCATGAATCAACTCGTCCGCATGTCCCAGATCGGCGACGCCGAGACCGTCGAGGAGCCGTCGGCCGACCTGCGCGTGCCCTTCGCGCAGTCCGGCGCCTTCGTGTGCAAGTACATCATCGGCGAGCCGAACGACCGCGCCGTCTGCTGCGGCGCCCCCGTGTCCGACGGCAAGAGCTGGTGCGCCTACCACCGCCGCATCGTGTTCGAGCCGACCCGCCCCGGCCGCATCCGCTGAGCCTCTCCTTGCGCCATCCCGGCCGTCACTGCGTCCGCATGATCTGGATGACCGCCGGGGTGATGATGACGACGAACAGCACGGGCAGGAAGAACAGGATCATCGGCACGGTGAGCTTCGGCGGCAGACCGGCCGCCTTCTTCTCGGCCTCGTTCATGCGCATGTCGCGGCTCTCCTGGCTCAGAACCCGCAGCGCCTGACCGACCGGCGTGCCGTACCGCTCGGCCTGGATCAGCGCCGTCGCCACGGACTTCACCGGCTCGAGGCCGGTGCGCATCACGAGGTTCTCGTAGGCCTGACGCCGGTCGGGCAGGAACGACATCTCGGCGGTCATCAGCGCGAGCTCCTCGGCCAGCACGACCGAGGACGTGGCGATCTCGGTGCTCACCTTCCGGAACGCGTTCTCGATCGCCATGCCGGATTCGACGCAGATCAGCGTGAGGTCTAGGGCGTCCGGCCACGCCTTGCGGATCTCGGTCTGGCGCTTCTTGGCGGTGTTCACCAGGAACAGCTCGGGCGCCTTGATGCCCATGTAGGCCGCGCCGATCACCAGCCCGAACCGCATGAGGTACGAGGCGTCGAGCACCTCCAGCACGAACAGGTAGAACAGGGCCGCGATCACCGCCGCGACCGGCACGACGAGGCGGAAGAACAGGAAAGCGGTCTCCGCCCCCTGGCCGCGGTACCCTGCCTGCATCAGCTTGCGCTTGGCCGTGTCCGTGCCGAGCCAGCGGCGCAGCTGGTACTTCTCGACGACCGACTTCATGTAGGCCTTCGGCTCCGTGCGCAGCGTCGCCCGGCTTCCGGTCCGCTCCGCGCTCAGCCGCTCGCGACGCCGGATCTGCTCGCGCTCGTCGCTGACGAGCTTCATCCGCTTGCCGAGGCGGTCGGTCTCCAGGAAGGGCTGCGCCACCGCGTAGGCGGTCGCGGCCGCCGCGACGGCGGTCAGCAGCGTGCCCATGAAGCGGGGATCGAACAGCTTCTCGGCGATGGCGTCGATCATCGGGCGGGATCCGGCAGACGGCGCACCGCGCCTAGAACTCGAAGGCGATCATCTTCTTGATGGTGAAGATGCCGATGGACATCCAGATCGCCGCGCCGACCAGGGCGATCTTGCCCGTGTCGGTTGTCCAGAGCAGCGAGATGTAGTCGGGGCTGGTGAGCGCGGTGATGCCCGCCACCGCGAAGGGCAGGCAGGCGATGATCGAGGCCGAGGCCTTGGCCTCCATGCTCATCGCCTGGACCTTGCCGCGCATCTTGGCGCGGTCGCGCAGCACCGTGGAGAGGTTGTTCAGCGCCTCGGAGAGGTTACCGCCCGACTGCTGCTGGATGTTGATCACGATGGCGAAGAAGTTCACCTCGGCGGTGGGCACGCGCTCGAACAGCCGCGTGCAGGCCTCGCCGAGGGACAGGCCCATCGCCTGCGTCTCCACCACGGTCCGGAACTCGCTGCGCACCGGCTCCTCTGCCTCGCGCGAGACCATGCGGAAGCAGTCGCCCACCGGGATGCCGGTGCGGATGCCGCGGACCACCACGTCGACGGCGTTGGGCAGCTCCTTGTTGAACTTCGCGATGCGCTTGAGCCGCAGGTGGCGCAGCAGGTAGGCCGGCAGGCCGAAGCCGCCCGCGAAGGCGGCGCCGAGCGCCGCCAGGGCGTTGTCGGTGATGACAAAGAGCAGGAGCCCGAAGACGACTCCGCTCAGGGCCGAGACCCCGTAGAAGGTCTGCTTCGTCCAGCCGAGGCCGGCGCGGGCGAGCTTCAATTCCACGCTGGCCTTCGAGGCGCCCTTGGCCTTCGCCTCGATCTCGCTCAGCGTCTTGGCGACCTGCTCGCGCCGGTTGACGGCGACGCCCCGGGTCGCCGCCCCCGAGGCGGAGACGCTGATCGTCTTCAGGCGCTTGGTGGCCCGGCGCTCGCCGCCGAGCAGGGGCAGGACCGCCACGTAGGCGATGGCGGCCACCGCGATGCCGGCGAGGCCGGCGGCGATCGGCAGGTTGGAGGCGTCCGCCATCGGCTCAGTTCCGGTCGACGACCTCGGCGGCGTCGAGCGCCTCGCCGAGCCGCTGTTCGAGGCCGTAGTAGCGGGCGCGCTCCCAGAATTTCGGCCGGCCGACGCCGGTGGAGCGGTGACGCCCGATCAGCTTGCCGTTCGCGTCCTCGCCGACGATGTCGTAGAGGAACACGTCTTGGGTGGTGATGACGTCGCCCTCCATGCCGAGCACCTCGGTGATGTGGGTGATGCGCCGGGAGCCGTCGCGCAGACGCATCGCCTGGATCACGACGTCGATCGAGCCGCAGATCATCTCGCGCAGGGTCCGCGACGGCAGGGTGAAGCCGCCCATCGAGATCATCGATTCGATACGCGACAGGCACTCGCGCGGGCTGTTGGCGTGGAGCGTGCCCATCGAGCCGTCGTGGCCGGTGTTCATCGCCTGGAGCAGATCGAAGGCCTCCGGTCCGCGCACCTCGCCGACGATGATCCGTTCCGGGCGCATGCGCAGGCAGTTCTTCACGAGGTCGCGCATGGTGACCTGGCCCTGGCCCTCCATGTTGGGCGGCCGTGTCTCCAGGCGCACGACGTGCGGCTGCTGGAGCTGCAGCTCGGCCGCGTCCTCGCAAGTGATGACCCGCTCGTCGTGCTCGATGAAGGCGGTGAGGCAGTTGAGCAGCGTGGTCTTGCCCGAGCCCGTGCCGCCCGAAATGACCACGTTGCAGCGCGACTGGCCGATGATCTTGAGGACCTCGGCGCCCTCCGGCGAGATCGCCCCGAAGCGCACGAGTTGCTCCAGGGTGAGCTTGTCCTTCTTGAACTTGCGGATCGTGAGCGCCGGGCCGTCGATGGCGAGCGGCGGCGCGATGACGTTGACGCGGGACCCGTCCGGCAGGCGCGCGTCGCAGATCGGCGAGGCGTCGTCGACGCGCCGGCCGACCTGGCTGACGATGCGCTGGCAGATGTTCATCAGCTGCTGGTTGTCGCGGAACCGCACGCTGGTCAGCTGGATCTTGCCGTTGACCTCGATGAAGGTCCGGTGGGCGCCGTTGACCATGATGTCGGCGATGTCGTCGCGGGCGAGCAGCGGCTCCAGCGGGCCGTAGCCCAGCACGTCGTTGCAGATGTCGTCGAGCAGTTCCTCCTGCTCGGAGATCGACAGGACGATGTTCTTGAGCCCGATGATCTCCGTGACGATGTCGCGGATCTCCTCGCGCGCGGTCTCGGCGTCGAGGCGCGAGAGCTGCGTCAGGTCGATCGCCTCGATCAGGGCGCCGAAGATCAGGCTCTTGGTGCGGTAGTAATCCTCCGAGCGCGCGGTCTCGACGACGACCGGGGCCGCCGGCGCCGGGCGCTGGGCCGGCGCGGGCGCCGGCGCGTCGCGCAGCACCGGCGTGGCCGGGGCCGGGGTCCGCATCTGCGGCATCGGCGGGGGCGGCGCCGACGCGCCGCCGGACTGTCGCCTACCGAACATGGGTCAGAGCCCCGACGCTGACCCGCGGCACCGGCCGGGTGAGGGATCGCGTCCGCATCAGGATGCCTTGCGGCCGGAAAGCTTGGCGAGCAGCGGCTCCAGCAGGCTCGGACGGCCCCGCCGGCTCTCGGGACGTCCGAGGGTCATGGCCGCCAGGTCGTTGAACAGCTCCGCCACCTTCGAGCCCGCCTGGATCTCGGCGATCATCTGGCCGTTGTTGGCGGCCGTGCCGAACAGGGTCGGCTCGAACGGGATCGTCAGGGCCACCGGCGCCTCCAGGGCCTTGGCGAACTCGGCGGTGCCGATCTCGGGGCGCTTGGGCACGCCGACGCCGTTCAGCACGATGCGGGGCGGCTGGTCGTTCGGGCGACCGTGCTTCAGCGCGCCGAGGAGGTTCTTGGCGTTGCGCAGGCAGGCGAGGTCGGGCCCGGTCACGATCAGGATCTCGTCGGCCGCCGTCAGGACGCGCTTCGTCCACGCGTTCCACTGGTGGGGGATGTCGAGGACCACGCACGGGACGCTCGCCCGCATGTGCTCGATCAGGGTGTCGAAGGCCGGCTCGGACAGGTCGATGGTCCGGTCGAGGCTCGCCGGGGCCGAGAGCAGGCTCAGGTTGTCGCTGCACTTGGACAGCAGCCGCTCGACCAGGGCGGAGTCCAGCCGCTCGGGGGCGAACACCGCCTCGGCGATGCCCTGGGGCGGGTCCTGGTTGAAGTTGAGCGAGGCGGTGCCGAAGGCGATGTCGAGATCGGCGATCACCGTCTGGACGCCCTGGCCCCGGGCCACCGACCACGCGAAATTATGCGCCACGGTCGAGGCGCCGATGCCGCCCTTGACGCCGTAGACCGCCACGGTCCGGCCCACCGGCTTGACGCCCGGGGCCGTGAACAGGTCGGAGATCGCCGCGATGAGCGTCAGGGGCTCGACCGGCGCCATCAGGTAATCGGACACCCCGCGCTGGATCAGCTGGCGGTAAAGCATCACGTCGTTGACGTGACCGATCACCAGGACGCGGGTCCCCTCGTCGCAGACCTCGGCCAGGGCGTCGAGGCACTCGATCGGCCGCGAGCGCGCGCCCTGGATCTCGAGGACGATGACGTTGGGCGTCGGCGCGTGCCGGTACGCTTCGATCGCCGCGGCCCCGCCGCCCATCCGGACCTTGACCTGCGCCTTCTGCATGCGCCGGTCGAGGGCCGCGCCCTCGATCATCACCGCGGTCTCGCCGGTCTCGCAGAAGGCCTGGATGGTGATCCGGGGCACCGGGGCGATCGTGCGCTCGGTTGTCTCGGACAGCTCTGCCATGACGGCGCTTTCGGGTTCGCGTGCGGGGTGCGGCGTTGCGATCGGCGGCGGGGCTGCCCATCCCCGGCGCCGACTGTCTCAGTTCGTGACCTGGGCCTTCACGGCGGTCTGACCATCTTGCCGCCATGTGGTTGACGGATCCTTGCCGTCCCGCAACTGGCCAATGTCCCGGACCCGCTTGACCGTGTCGATGCGGCCCTCGGGCCGTCCGCGCACGAGGTCGACCGGGTCGGCGACCTGCGCGGCGACGTTGGACTGCATGGCGCAGCCCAGGTTCCAGCTCGGCCGGTTGTTGTAGTCGGTCGCGAAATTGCCGGCCCCGAGGTCCTGAGGCCAGAGGCCGCAGGCGTCGGCCACCTTGGCCTGCATGCGCTGGAAGCTCAGCCGGATCGGGGCGGCGAGGGTCGGCGCCGCCACCGCGTAGCCGCTGACGGCGATCTCGCGGGCGTTGACGCCGTTCTGCGTGCCGAGCCGGCCGAGAACCGAGGCCGTCCGCTGCACGGCGGCGACCTGGTCGGGCGGGACGCCCTGGGGCACCTGCATCAGAAGGGTTCCGCGGCCGTAGCGCCGGTACTCCAGCATGAAGGCGTCGACATCGGTCGCCTGGCGCGGGTCCAGATGGCCCGTGCCGGTCGGGAACACGTCGAGGCTGCGGGGCCCGTCGGTCAGCACGATCGGGTGGCGCGCGCGGTAATCCGTGACGTCGATGCCGCCGGTCGTGACGGGATCGGTCTTGCAGGCCGCCGCGAGGGCGGAGAGCGCGCAGGCGGCGAGCACGCTCGCGGCGCGGCGCGGCAGTGCGGGCGGGTGACGTCCGGTCGTGGGTCCGGTCATGGGTCCGATCCTGGGAGGCGCGGCGGAGCGCTACTCGACGATGAAGCCGACGCGGCCGCGGTAGGTGCGGCCGAGCGGCGCCGCGGCGGCCGCGCCGGGCGGGGCGACCTTGCCGTAGATCCGGTTGATCTGGCCGAGCAGCACGGCTTGGCCGTCGCTTGAGTCGACGAAGTTGTCGTCGGGCCGGCTGACCTGCTTCGCCTCCATCGGCCGGGCGATGTAGGGCGTGCACATGATCATCAGCTCGGTCTCCTGGCGCTGGTAGTCGCGGGAGCGGAACAGCGCGCCGAGGATCGGGAGGTTGATCAGGCCGGGCAGGCCGGCGATCGCCTGCTTGTTGAACTGCTGGATTAGGCCGGCGGTCATCATCACACCGCCGGAGGGCAGCTCGACGGTGGTCTCGGAGCGGCGCACCCGGGTGCCCGGCACTGCGACCGAGGTGTTGCCGATCACATAGTTGAAGCTCTGCTGCGTATCGATCTCGGTCACGTCCGTGGCGACGCGGATCGAGATCCGGTTGTCGGCCAGCACCGTCGGTGTGAACGACAGGGCGACGCCGTAGGGCTTGTATGTGATGCCGGGCGAGCAGACGCCGCCGACGGCGCAGGTTGCCGAGGCCGGCACCGCGAACTCGCCGCCGGCCAGGAACTTGGCGGCCTCGCCCGAGATGGCGGTCAGCGTTGGCTCCGCCAGGATGCGCGAGACGCCGGCCTGCTCGAACGCCTTCAGGGTCGCCTGGAGCGAGAAGCCGCCCCCCTGCACGGAGGCCTGGACCAGATTCCCGGTCGGCGTGTTCGTGTTGATCGGGAAGGGCAGGTTGTTGGTGATAACATTCGGGATGTACGCCGGGACCTGCGTGGCCGCCGCGGTGCCGCCGTTCACGAGCGTCTGCCCCAGGTTTCCGACCGGGTTCAGAGCCGACCAGTTGCCGGCCATGTTGATCCCGAACTGCTTCAGGACGTTGCGGGACACCTCCACCACGGTGACGCGGAGCATCACCTGGTCCTTGTTGCGGATCGTGAGGTTGTTGATCACCGCGCCCCGCGAGCCGGCGGCGACGCCACCGCTGGCCGCGCCCGCCGCTCCCGCGGCCCCGGCGCCGCCAAGGCCCACGAAGGCGTTGGCGATGTCGATCGCCTGCTGCGCGTCCGCCGAGGAGTTGACCGCTCCCGACAGGAGCACCGAGGCGCCCGAGGAGCGCACGTCGAAGCGTCCGCCCGGGATGCTCTGGTTGAGCAGCTCGCGCAGGGTCCCGAGGTTCAGGTCCCGCGCCACCGTCACGTCGAGGGCGGCAATCTGGCGGCCCTCGGCATCCATGATGAAGATCGAGGTCGCGCCGTCCGCCATGCCGATCACGAAGACCTTGCGGGTCGAGCGGACCACGGCGTTGGCCACCGCGGGGTTGGCCACGAACACCTCCTTGGCGTCCCGCGGCAGGTCGACGATGACGGACCGGCCCGCGGTCAGCTCGACCCGCCGGGTCGAGCTCGCTTCCGCGGCTCCGACCGTGAGGATCGGCGCCGGGCCGAAGGTCTGGCGGTCCTGGGAAGAGGCCGGCCCGGTCAGGGCGACGAGCAGCGCGAGGGCGCCGGCCGAGCAACGGCGCGGGCCGCGGTCGGGGCGCCGCGTCGGGCGCGTGAGGGACAGCGAAGCGGTCATGGCGGTCACGGCGTCTGCTGCCGCGCGACGCCGAAGCGCACCACGGTCAGGGCGGGTTCGGGCATCTGCGCGGCGGACGCGTCGGCCAGCGGTACGGCTTCCGGCGGCAGCCCGGCATCGGCGAGGCTGCGCAGGGAGAGCGTCAGGGCGCCGACCTTCTGGGCGAGCGCCAGGGTCTCGGCCTGTGCGGGCGTCACGGCCAGCGTCGCGGTCTCGCCGGTGACGACGTTGGTGCCGTTCTTCTCCTGAACCAGCTGACCGATCGCCAGGACGCGGATGTCGGTGAGGATCGTCTGGGAGAGCTGCACGTCGCTGTTGTTGGCCCGCGAATTGGACTCGTCGCGGAAGGTGCGGATCACGTCGACACGGTCGTTCGGCAGGATGAAGCCGCCGGCCGAGTTGGTTCCGCGGCTGTCGGTGACGATGGCGACCGCGCGCATGCCGGGCGGCAGGATCGCCGCCATGAACCCGCTCTCCGGGCGCACCAGCTTCTGCGCGCGGATCGGCTCGCCCGTCAGGAAGCCCGAGCGCACGGACGCACCGACGGTCTCCTCGAGGGCCTTGGGGTTGATCTTGCGGGTCATGTAGCCGTTGGCCACGGCGCCGTCCGGCCAGGGCTGCCAGCGCAGGTCCGCGGCCCGGAGCACCTGGCCCATGGGCATGTCGATGGCGGCCACGAGCACGTCGGTCGTCGGCTGCGGCGGCGCCTCGGCCGTCGGCGGCGGTGGCGGCGGTGGCGGATCGCCGCCGCTCATCAGGAAGGCCGCCCCGGTGCCCGCCGCGAGGGCGATTCCGAGGACGGCGAAACGGGCTGGGTTCATCGCATCGCCACGCGCCGGAGACGGCCGGATTGCCGTCCATGACGGGAACCTGCGCGGGGATTCGTGTAATTATGGTTAAGGTATTATAACCTCTGCCGTTGTCGCCGGTCCGGAAACGGGTCGATCGGAACCGCGTCACAATCCGCGGAATCCTTCAGCTCCCGCCCGACCCCGGCCGTGGCGCGGCGCCGGGTCGTCCCCTATCGTGCCGCCGGAACCGCCTCAGAAGCGGGCACTCGGGCGAACCGGGGGGAGACATGATCAGGACAATCGGCGGCGCGGTGATGGCGGCCGCTCTCGCGGGGACCGCGCTCGGCTCCGCTCCGGCGGCCGCGCAGGGAAGCTTCTCGGACAACGCCATACGGATCGGCGTCCTCAACGACCAGTCCGGCCTCTACGCCGAGTACGGCGGCCAGGGCTCGGTCGAGGCCGCCCGGATGGCGGTGGAGGACATGGGCGGCAAGATCGGCAGCGTGCCGATCGAGATCCTCACGGCCGACCACCAGAACAAGCCCGACATCGCCTCGGCGATCGCCCGGCAATGGTACGACCGCGACAATGTCGACGCGATCATGGAGCTGACCACCTCCTCGGTGGCGCTGGCGGTCCAGGGCCTGTCCAAGGAGAAGAAGAAGATCACCATCACCACCGGGGCCGCGACCAGCGACCTCACCGGCAAGGCGTGCTCGCCCTACGGCTACCATTGGGCGTTCGACACGCGGGCGCTGGCGGTGGGCACCGGCGGCGCGCTGACCCGGGCGGGCGGCAACACGTGGTTCTTCCTCACCGCCGACTACGCCTTCGGCTCGGCGCTGGAGGCCGACACCAGCAAGGTCGTGCTCGCCAACGGCGGCAAGGTGCTGGGCAGCGTCCGGCACCCGCTCTCGAACCAGGACTTCTCGTCGTTCCTGCTCCAGGCGCAGGGCTCGAAGGCCAAGGTGATCGGGCTCGCCAATGCCGGCCTCGACACCTCGAACGCGATCAAGCAGGCGGCCGAGTACGGCATCGTCGAGGGCGGCCAGAAGCTCGCGGCGCTGCTCTTCACCCTCTCGGAGGTGCACGGGCTCGGCCTCAAGGTCGCCCAGGGCCTGACGCTCACCGAGGGCTGGTACTGGGACGCCAACGACGAGACCCGCGCCTTCGGCCAGCGCTACATGAAGCGCACCGGCCGGATGCCCAACATGATCCAGGCCGGCACCTACTCGGCGGTCCTGTCCTACCTGAAGGCCGTTAAGGCGGCCGGCACCGACGAGACCGACGCGGTCAACGCCAAGCTCAAGGAGCTGCCGGTAGACGACGTCTTCGCCCATGGCGGGATCGTGCAGCCGAACGGCCGCATGGTCCACGACATGTACCTGTTCGAGGTCAAGAAGCCGGCCGAGTCGAAGGGTCCGTGGGACCTCTACAAGCTGATCTCGACGATCCCCGGCAAGGAGGCCTTCGCCTCTCCGGCCGAGAGCGGCTGCCCGCTGACGGCGGCGAAGTAGGTCTCACCCCGTCATCGCGAGCGCAGCGCAGCGACCCGGGGCGGCGCGTCCCTGGATTGCTTCGCTCCGCTCGCACAGACGGCGGCGGGTCGAATGTCCCGTCTCAGGATGTGCTCTACTCCGAGAGGGTATCACCCCGCCCAGACGCGCCGGTACAGGGCCACGATCTCGTCGGCGCTGGGCTCCACCGGGTTGTTGGCGGGGGAGCCGGAGGCCAGCGCCTGGGCCGCCATGGTGGGCAGCAGCGCCTCCCAGCGGGCCGGGTCGATGCCGTATTCCCGCGGTCCCGGCACGTCGAGGTCGTCGTTCAGCGCCTCGAGCTCGGTCACCAGGGCCGACACCGCCGAGCGGTCGTCGGTGTCCGGGCCGGCGATCTTCATGGCGCGGGCGCAGGCGGCGTAGCGGTCGATCGCGGCCGGGGCCGAGAAGGCCGTGACCGCCGGCAGCAGCATCGCGTTCGAGAGCCCGTGGGCCACGTGGAAATGGGCGCCGATCGGCCGGCTCATGCCGTGGACGAGCGCCACGGAGGCGTTCGAGAACGCGATGCCGGCCTGGGTCGCGCCGAGCATCATCGCCTCGCGGGCCGCCCGGTCGCCCGGATCGGTCCAGACCCGGCGCAGGTTCGGGGCGATCAACCGCATTGCCTGCAGCGCCAGCCCGTCCGAGAACAGGTTCGACTTGCGCGAGACGTAGGCTTCGATCGCGTGGGTCAGGGCGTCGATGCCGGTATCGGCGGTGAGCCGCTTCGGCTTGGTGAGCGTCAGCTCGTAATCGACCAGGGCCGCCACCGGCAGGTAGGCGAGGCCGATGCAGAGCATCTTCTCGTCCGAGGCCTCGTCGGTCACGATGGTGAAGCGGGTCGCCTCCGAGCCGGTGCCGGCGGTGGTCGGGATCGCCACGATCGGCAGGCCGGGCTCGTCCTGCTGGCGCGGCGCCTTGTAGTCGCGCATGTGGCCGCCGTGGCGGGCGAGCACCGCCACCGCCTTGGCGGTGTCCATCGGGCTGCCGCCGCCGAAGCCGACCACGCAGTCGAAATCGCCCGCCTGGAGGGCCGCCAGCGCCGCCTCCACGGACGCCACGGTCGGGTCCGGCACGGTCTCGGAGAAGATCGTGGCCTTCGCGCCCGCCTTGGTGAGGCGCTCGAGCAGCGTGTCGGTGCGGCCGCTGCCGGCGAGATAGGGATCGGTGACTACGAAGGGCCGCGACAGGCCGAGCTGGCCGAGCACCTCCGGCAGGAGCCGCGAGGCGCCGGCGCCGACGCGCATCAGCCGGGGCAGGGCGATCGAGGCGACCATACTCTTGCTTCTCCCACCCGGCGCCTCTGCTGGTGCGCCGGAACGACGATCTTAGGACCTGCGCCCGCCGGGCGAAACTGCCGGTGCTTACACTGCCGGCCCGGCGAAGAGCGCGGCGGCGGCCTCCACCTCGCCCGCGATGAAGCCCGCCACGGCGCGGATATGGGCGGCCTTCCGGTGATCCTCGTGGATGTGCATGTGGAACGAGCGGGTCAGGGACACCGCCCCGGGCAGCACCGGCACGAGCCCCGGATGGGCCGCCGCGATGAAGGCCGGCAGCACGCAGAGGCCGGCGCCGCCGAGCGTCGCGTGGACCTGGGCCAGGAGGTTCGTGGAGCGCAGCCGCGCCGAGACCGGCGGGCCCAGGGCGCCGAGATAGTTCAGCTCGCGCGTGAACAGCATGTCCTCGATGTAGCCGACGAAGGGATGCCCCGAGAGATCTCCGACCTCCGCGATCGGTCCGGTCCCGGCGAGGTAGGATTCGGCCGCGTAGACGAGCAGCCGGTAATCGGTCAGCCGGCGCGCCACCACCCGCGCCTGCTGCGGGCCGGACAGGCTGATGACGATGTCGGCCTCGCGCTTCGACAGGCTGAAGATCCGGGCGGTCGCCATGATCTCCACCTCCAGCCCCGGATGGCGCGCGGTGAGCCGGTGCATCCGGGGGGCCAGGAACACGCTGCCGAACCCGTCCGGCGCGCCGATCCGCACCGTGCCGGAGACCGCCTGGGCGGCCTCCGTGGCGGCGCTCGCCGACAGGAACGCGCTCTCCATGGCCTCGGCGACGCCGAGCAGGTTCGCGCCGTCCTCGGTGAGGGCGTAGCCGAGGTTGCTGCGGTGGAACAGCCGGGCGCCGAGCCCTTCCTCCAGGGCGCGGATCCGGCGCCCGACGGTGGTGTGCTCGGTGCCGGTTCGGGTTCCGGCGGCGCTCAGCGTTCCGGTCCGCGCCACGGCGAGGAAGAAGCGGAGGTCGTCCCAGTTGGGCCCCGTCCTGGCCATGATCGCACCCTCGCTGTGCATCGATGCACGACGGCTGTAAGCGCATCCGGCTTTATCGCTCAAGCGATCCTGATAGGGTGCGCCAAAATCGAACGCACCATCACAGGGAGGCGCGCATGCGCACGATCGGGCATTACATCGGCGGCCGGAACGTCGGCGGCGAGAGCGGGCGGTTCGCCGACGTGTTCCACCCCTCGACCGGCGAGGTGCAGGCCAAGGTCGCGCTCGCCAGCAAGGCCGAGATGCGCGCCGCCGTCGAGAACGCCGCAGCGGCCCAGCCGGCCTGGGCGGCGACCAATCCGCAGAAGCGCGCCCGCGTGATGATGCGCTTCCTCGAGCTCATCCGCGGCGAGAACGATTCGCTGGCCGAGCTGCTGGCCTCCGAGCACGGCAAGACCGTGCCGGACGCCAAGGGCGACATCCAGCGCGGCGTCGAGGTCGTGGAGTTCGCCTGCGGCATCCCGCACCTGCTCAAGGGCGAGTACACGGAAGGGGCGGGTCCCGGGATCGACGTCTACTCCCTGCGCCAGCCGCTGGGCGTCGTCGCCGGCATCACGCCGTTCAACTTCCCGGCCATGATCCCGCTGTGGAAATGCGCCCCGGCCATCGCCTGCGGCAACGCCTTCATCCTGAAGCCGTCCGAGCGCGACCCGAGCGTGCCGATCCGTATCGCCGAGATCTTCCTGGAGGCGGGCCTGCCGGCGGGCATCCTCAACGTCGTCAACGGCGACAAGGAGGCGGTCGACGCGATCCTCGACGACGAGGACATCAAGGCGGTGGGCTTCGTCGGCTCCTCGCACATCGCCGAGTACATCTACGTGCGCGCCGCCGAGACGGGCAAGCGCGCCCAGTGCTTCGGCGGCGCCAAGAACCACATGATCATCATGCCGGACGCCGACATTGGCCAGGCGGTCGACGCGCTGATCGGCGCCGGCTACGGCTCGGCCGGCGAGCGCTGCATGGCCATCTCGGTGGCGGTGCCGGTGGGCGAGCAGACCGCCGACCGCCTGATGGAGAAGCTGGTCCCGCGGGTCGAGTCGCTCAAGATCGGTCCCTCGCACGACGGCTCGGCCGATTACGGCCCGCTCGTCACCCGGGAGGCCGTTCAGAAGGTCGCGAGCTACATCGACAAGGGCGTCGCCGAGGGCGCGCAACTCGCCGTCGACGGCCGCGGCTTCAAGCTCCAGGGCTACGAGAACGGCTTCTACATGGGCGGCTCGCTGTTCGACCGCGTGACGCCCGACATGACGATCTACAAGGAAGAGATCTTCGGCCCGGTGCTCTCGGTGGTGCGGGCCAAGGATTACGAGGAGGCTTTGGCGCTGCCCTCGACCCACCAGTACGGCAACGGCGTCGCGATTTTCACCCAGGACGGCGACGCGGCCCGCGACTTCACCGCCCGGGTGAACGTCGGCATGGTCGGCGTGAACGTGCCGATCCCGGTCCCGATCGCCTACCACACCTTCGGCGGCTGGAAGCGCTCGGGCTTCGGCGACCTGAACCAGCACGGGCCGGACTCGATCCGCTTCTACACCAAGACCAAGACCGTGACGCAGCGCTGGCCGAGCGGCATCAAGAGCGGGGCGGAGTTCTCCATCCCGACGATGCGGTAGCGCCGCTTTTTCTCTCCTCCCCCTTGTGGGGAGGAGCCGGAGGTGGGGGTGGTGCAGAAGGCACCGGCACGCTCGAGCCTGAACCACCCCCATCCCTGAACCCTCCCCGCAAGGGAGAGGGGGAAAACGCCCGTTTGGACCTTTGGAGCCACGCCCATGAGTTTCGGGCTCGACGAGGACCGGACCGCGATCCGCGAGATGGCCCTCGGCTTCGCGGCCGAGCACATCGCGCCGCACGCCCTCGACTGGGACCGCGACAAGACCTTCCCGGTCGAGACCCTGCGGGAAGCGGCCGCCCTCGGCATGGCGGGCATCTACGTCCGCGAGGATGTCGGCGGTTCCGGCCTGTCGCGCCTCGACGCGACGCTGATCTTCGAGGCGCTCAGCACCGGCTGCCCGACCGTGGCGGCGTTCCTGTCGATCCACAACATGTGCGCCTGGATGATCGACGCCTACGGCGACGAGGATCAGCGCCGCCGCTGGCTGCCATCGCTCATGGGCATGGAGCGGATCGCCAGCTACTGCCTCACCGAGCCGGGCTCGGGCTCCGACGCCGCGGCGCTCCGCACCCGCGCCGAGCGGGACGGCGACCATTACGTGCTCTCCGGCGAGAAGCAGTTCATCTCGGGCGCCGGCGCCAGCGACCTCTACGTCTGCATGGTCCGCACCGGCGAGGCCGGCCCGGCGGGGATCTCCGCGATCGTGGTCGAGAAGGGCACGCCCGGCCTGTCCTTCGGGGCCGACGAGCGCAAGATGGGCTGGAACGCCCAGCCGACCCGCGCGGTGCGCTTCGACGGATGCCGCGTGCCGGTGGGCAACCGCCTCGGCGCCGAGGGCCAGGGCTTCAAGATCGCCATGAGCGGCCTCGACGGCGGCCGGCTGAACATCGCCGCCTGCTCGCTGGGCGGCGCGCAGGCGGCCCTCGACAAGGCGCTCGCCTACATGGGCGACCGCCGCGCCTTCGGGGCGAGGCTCACCGACTTCCAGGCGCTGCAGTTCCGGCTCGCCGACATGGCGACGAGCCTGGAGGTGTCGCGCACCTTCCTGCGGCACGCGGCCGCCGCGCTCGACGCCAAGGACCCGGCCGCGACCCAGCTCTGCGCGATGGCCAAGCGCCACGTCACCGACGCGGCCTTCGAGGTCGCCAACCAGGCGCTCCAGCTTCACGGCGGCTACGGCTACCTCGCCGAGTACGGCGTGGAGAAGATCGTCCGCGACCTGCGCGTGCACCAGATCCTCGAGGGGACCAACGAGATCATGCGGCTGATCATCGCCCGCGGGCTGACCGGGGGGCGCCGATGAGCGACGTGATCGTCGAGCGGGTCGGCGCCCTGGGCCGACTGCGGCTCAACCGGCCGAAGGCCCTCAATGCCCTGACCCACGGCATGGTCGGCGAGATCGACCGGGCGCTCGACCGGTTCTCGGCTGATCCGGGCATCGCCGCGGTGCTGCTCACCGGGGAGGGCGAGCGCGGCCTGTGCGCCGGCGGCGACCTGCGCTCCCTCTACAACAGCCCCGACACCGCCTTCGCCGAGACCTTCTGGCGGGACGAGTACAGGCTCGATGCGCGCATCGCGGCCTACGAGAAGCCCTTCGTGGCGGTCATGGACGGCATCACCATGGGCGGGGGTGTCGGGCTCGCGGGCCACGCCACGCACCGGATCGTCACCGAGCGTTCCCGCGTCGCCATGCCGGAGACCGGCATCGGCTACCTGCCGGATGTCGGCGGAACGTGGCTGCTGCCGCGCGCGCCCGGGGAACTCGGCACCTATCTCGGCCTGACCGGCGAGCCGGTCGGCGCCGCCGACGCGATCTTCTGCCGGCTGGCCGACGCCCTGGTGCCCTCCGCGGGTCTGCCTGACCTGATCGACGCCCTCGTGGCGCTCGACCCGGATGCCGGGCAGGCGGGCGTGCGGGACGCGATCGCACGGCTCGCCCGTGATCCGGAGCCGGCACCGCTCGCCGCGCACCGGGCGGTGATCGACCGCTGCTTCGCCTTCGACATGGTGGACGAGATCCTGTCGGCCCTGGCGGCGGACGGCTCGGACTTCGCCGCCGCGACCCGGGCGACGCTCCTGACCAAGGCGCCGTCGAGCCTCGTCCTGACGCTGTGCCTCCTGCGGCTCGGCCGCGGCGCGCCGAACCTGGAAGCCTGCCTGGAGCGCGAGTTCCACGCCTCGCTGGCGCTGCTGGCGGAGGGCGATTTCCGCGAAGGCATCCGCGCCGCGGTGATCGACAAGGACAAGAGCCCGCGCTGGAACCCACCGACCCTCGACGCGGTCGATCCGGCGCGGATCGCCCGCTGGCTGGAGAAGCGGGCGGAGCCGGTTTTTTCGGAATCGCGCACGGGGCCGGTGTGATGACGCGTCGCTCGTTCCCACCCACACCCTCATCCTGAGGTGCCGAAGCGTAGCGTAGGCCTCGAAGGAGGGCTCCAGAAGCCGCCGTGATTCCTGGAGCCCTCCTTCGAGACCCGCGTCCCGGTCACTTCAGGATGAGGACGCGGGTGGAAGACGCGAACGACAGCAATCAAGGGAGAAGCAGGATGGCGCAGACCATCGGGTTCATCGGTCTCGGCAACATGGGCGGGCCCATGGCGGCCAACCTCGTGAAGGCGGGCCACACCGTGCGCGGCTTCGACCTGGTGCCGGCCTCGCTGGAGGCGGCGCGCGCCGGAGGCGTCGCTGTCACCGGCTCGGCCCTGGAGGCGGCCCAAGGGGCGGACGCCGTCATCACCATGCTGCCCGCCGGGCGGCACGTGGTCGAGGTCTGGACGCAGCTCGCCGAGGCCCTGCCCGCTGGCACGCTCCTGATCGATTCCTCCACGGTCGACGTCGAGAGCGCCCGCAAGGCCCACGCCCTCGCCGAGGCGCAGGGCTGCCTGTCGGTGGACGCGCCGGTCTCCGGCGGCACCGGCGGCGCGAAGGCCGGGACGCTGACTTTCATGGCCGGCGGCGCCGCGGCCGCCTTCGCCAAGGCCGAGCCGCTGCTGAAGGTGATGGGCAAGAACGTGTTCCATTGCGGCGATGCCGGCGCCGGGCAGGCGGCCAAGATCTGCAACAACATGATCCTCGGCATCTCGATGATCGGCGTCAGCGAGGCCTTCGCGCTCGGCGAGAAGCTCGGCCTGTCGCACCAGGCGCTCTACGACGTGGCCTCGGTCTCCTCGGGTCAGTGCTGGTCACTGACCACCTACTGCCCGGTGCCGGGCCCGGTGCCGACCTCGCCGGCCAACAACGGCTACAAGCCGGGCTTCGCCGCCGCGCTGATGCTCAAGGACCTCCGACTCGCCCAGGCCGCCGCCATCGCCGCGGGGGCGGCGACGCCGCTGGGCGCGGAGGCCGCGCAGATCTACGGCCTGTTCGAGGGCGCGGGCCACGGGGGAGAGGACTTTTCCGCGATCATCCGTATGCTCCGCGGGCAGGGAGGCGAGTCGTGAGCGACACGTACGAGACGATCCTGACGGAGACGCGCGGGCGCGTCCTGCTGATCACCCTCAACCGGCCGAAGGCCCTGAACGCCCTCAACGCGCAGCTCACCCGCGAGGTGATCCGGGCGGCGACCGAGGCGGATGCGGATCCGGGGATCGGCTGCATCGTCCTCACCGGCTCGGCGAAGGCCTTCGCGGCCGGCGCCGACATCAAGGAGATGCAGCACGCCACCTACGCGGAGATGTATTCCGGCGACCGGTTCGCCGACTGGGACCGGTTCGTCGCCGTGCGCAAGCCGATCATCGCCGCGGTGGCGGGCTACGCGCTCGGCGGTGGCTGCGAACTCGCCATGATGTGCGACATCATCCTGGCGGCCGACACGGCGCAGTTCGGCCAGCCCGAGATCAAGCTCGGCGTGATGCCGGGGATCGGCGGCAGCCAGCGGCTGACCCGCTTCGTCGGCAAGGCCAAGGCCATGGAGATGTGCCTGACCGGGCGGATGATGGACGCCGCCGAGGCCGAGCGTGCCGGCCTCGTCTCGCGCGTGATCGCGGCCGACCAGCTCCTCGACGAGGCACTGAAGGCGGCCGAGACCATCGCGTCGATGTCGCTGCCGATCGCGATGATGACCAAGGAGGCGGTCAACCGGTCCTACGAGACCACGCTGACCGAGGGCATCCGGTTCGAGCGGCGGGTGTTCCACGCCATGTTCGCCACCAAGGACCAGAAGGAGGGTATGGCCGCCTTCGTAGAGAAGCGGCCGCCCCGGTTCGAGAACACCTGAGCGGGGACCAGGCGATGGATGTGCTGGACCACGACGAAGTCCGGTTCGAGATGGCCTTCCCGCGCGCAATCGTCGCCCAGAAGGCGCGCGGGCGCGAGGAGACCATCAACGAGCACCTCGTGAAGCTGCTCGCCTTCGTGCCCCAACGGACGCGGTCGGTCTGGCGGAAAGAGCTGACGCGCCATTTCCGTTTCCTGGCGGCGCTGCGGGTCAAGCCCGGCGCCAGCCTGATCCCGCCCCGCGATTGGTGGGCATGGCTCTACGCGGATCCGTTCGAACACAACGAGGCCGGCTACACGGCCGGCCTGATCGCGCTGAACGCCGACGATTTCGCCCGCAACGACCGCAGTGTTGGGGCGATTGCCGGGCAGATCCGCGACTTCCACGCCGCCATGGTTCAGCGTCTCGCGCAGGGCGAGGCCGGTGAGGATCTGATCCCGGCCTGAAGACGCCGGGTCGGGATCGGTCAACGAGGACGAGGGGGAACGACCATGCCGAGCTTCCGGGAGGCCCGCGACCTTCTGCTGGCCCATCGCACCGACTACGCCGCCGCCGTCGCGGCCTTCGCGTGGCCGGACCCGGTGCCGTTCAACTGGGCGCTCGACTGGTTCGACGCCGTCCTCGCCGGCCCCGAGAGCCGCGACCGCGCCGCCCTGCGGATCGTCGAGGCTGGCAGCGGGGCCGAGCAGAGCCTCAGCTTCGGCGAGCTCGCGGCACGGTCCAATCAGGTGGCCAACCACCTGCGTCAGCTCGGCCTGAAGCGCGGTGACCACCTGCTCCTTCTGCTCGGCAACGTGCCGGCCCTGTGGGAGACCATGCTGGCCGCGATGAAGCTCGGCGCCGTGGTCATCCCGGCGACCACGCTGCTCACCGCCGACGAGCTCGCCGACCGCCTCGCCCGCGGCCGCCCGCGGGCGATCGTGGCCGGGCCGGAGCAGATCGCACGGTTCGCCGGCCTCGACACGGGCGGCGCCGTTCGCCTCGTCACCGGGGCTCCGACGGAGGGCTGGGCGGCCTACGACGACGCCTTCACGGCCTCGGACAGCTTCGCGCCGGACGCCCCGACCGCCGCCGACGACCCGCTGCTCCTCTACTTCACCTCCGGCACCACGGCGAAGCCGAAGCTGGTGCGCCACAGCCACCGCTCCTACCCGGTGGGCGCGCTCTCGACCATGTACTGGCTCGGGCTGCAGCCGGGGGACGTGCACTGCAACGTCTCCTCGCCGGGCTGGGCGAAGCACGCGTGGTCCTCGTTCTTCGCGCCCTGGAATGCCGGCGCGACGATCCTGGTGATCAACCAGGCGCCGTTCAACGCGGCCGCGCTGCTGGCGCAGCTGGAGCGCACCGGCGCCACCACGCTCTGCGCGCCGCCGACCGTCTGGCGGATGATCATCCAGGAGGACTTGTCCGGGAAGCGGCTCGCCCTGCGCGAGGTCTGCGCGGCGGGCGAGCCCCTGAATCCCGAGGTGATCGAGCGCGTGAAGAGCGCCTGGGGCCTCACGATCCGCGACGGCTACGGCCAGACCGAGACCACCGCGCTCATGGCCAACACGCCGGGGCAGCCGGTGGTGCCGGGCGCCCTGGGCCGGCCTCTCCCGGGCTACCGGGTGCGCGTCCTCGACCTCGACGGTCAGCCGGCCACCGAGGGCGAGGTCTGCCTCGAACTCGGGGCCCACCGGCCCGCCGGCCTGATGCAGGGCTACGACGACGGCCAGGGCAACCTGTCGGGCGCGGCCGGCGACCTCTACCACACCGGCGACGTCGCCTTCGTGGACGAGCAGGGCTGCTACACCTTCGTCGGCCGCGCCGACGACGTGTTCAAGTCGTCGGGCTACCGGATCAGCCCCTTCGAGCTGGAGAGCGTGCTGATCGAGCACCCGGCCGTGGCCGAGGCGGCGGTGGTGCCGGTGCCCGACCCGATGCGTCACACCATCCCGAAGGCCTACGTGTCCCTGGTGGCCGGAGCGAGCCCCGGACCCGAGACGGCGCTCGACATCTTCCGCTTCACCAACGCCCGGCTCGCGACCTTCAAGCGCCTGCGCGGGCTCGAATTCGTCACCGATCTGCCCAAGACGATCTCGGGCAAGATCCGGCGGGTGCAGCTGCGCCGCCTGGAGCACGAGGGCATCACCGAGGACCCGCACCGGGGCCGCGCCTACACGCAGGCGGACTTCCCGGAGCTGAAGGGCGAGGCCGAGCGCAAGCTCGACCAGACGGCGGGCTGAGCGTTTCCACCTTGTGATCGCGGGCGCAGCGAGGCGACCCAGGGCAGCGCGCCATCGGTCGGCTTGGCGCAGTCTTGGTGAGCCTCTCTGCGCTCGCGATGGCGGCTGCGCGCCTGAGGACTCAGGTCCCCGGGTGACGAACCCTCAAGGTTTCCGGTTTCCGAAGCCGAAGCCGCCGATTTACAAGGGTTCTCAAGTCTCCCGTCGACGCTGTCGCGCGTGAGCGGGCCCGCGCCGGCGGATCGGTAAAATTGCGCGCATCCGCTTCAGCGCCGCGGAGGCTCTGCGGCGCAATCCTGTCTCAACAACGGGGACGGGTTCGATGGGCGCGGCGCTTCTCAGGACGGTTCGGGGGATGCTGGTCGGAGCGGCGACGCTGCTCGGCCTCGCCGCTCCGGTTCAGGCGCAGACGCTGGCGAGCCTGCCCGCGGACGTGGGCGCCAAGATCCTGGGCGACGCCAAGCCGATCGCGGCGTGGGTGACGTTCTGTCAGAATTACGCGGCGGAGTGCGCGCTGGACCGGGGCGAGCCGGCCCGGATCAGCCTGACGCCCGCCACCTGGGCGACGATCGTGTCGGTGAACCGGCGGGTCAACAAGGCGATCGAGCCGATGACCGACCAGGACCACCTGCACGTGGCCGACCGCTGGGACCTGGCCGAGGACGGCATCGGCGACTGCGAGGACTTCCAGCTGCTCAAGCGCCACATGCTGGCCGAGGCCGGCCTGCCGCGGCGGGCGATGCGCATGACCGTGGTGATCGACGAGAAGGGGGAGGGCCACGCCGTGCTGACCCTGATCACCGACCGGGGCGACCTGGTGCTCGACAACAAGACCAGCGCGATCCTGCCCTGGCACAAGACCGGCTACGTGTTCATCAAGCGCGAGAGCCAGGACGCCGTCGCCTGGGTCTCCCTCGGCGGCGTCACCTCCCCGGTCACCACCGCAAACCGGTGAAGCGGCCTCAGGCCGCCCGGCTCAGCGACGGCTGGGCGAGGCTCGCCACGTAGGACTCCACCCGGCCGATGAAGGCCGCGAGATGCGGGGCGACGCCCCGGAGACTGGCGAGATCCCGGACCAGGATGTCCCGCGACAGCGCCCTGTCGCCCTCGCTCGGCGCGTCGGCGAGGTAGGAATCGACCGCGTGCTCCGCGATATTGATCGCGCCGGCCCGACCATCTTCGGCGAGCGCTCTGATCACCTGCTGGATGGCGGGCTGCATGGCGGGTCCTTTCCTGGGGTGCGGCCCCGTCGGCGACGGGCTGGCCGGCTTCACGCGTCTCGATCGAGCCCGCCGCGAATCCCCCGTGCGAGCCGTGCTGAGAAGCCGGCAAAGCTGACCTGAATCAAGGCCTTCCGAGAAAGCGCAGAGCGGCTATTCACTCAGTGCATACGGCTTCGGCCAGCCCCGCGGATGCAACACTCTCTTAAATCGGAACCGATACGGCTCCCAGCGCGTTAGCTACCTCGCCCTGACCCATTGTGCGTCGCACGTGGCCGTGTCACCCTTCCGTCATCATCGGGCGGCGGGGGCTTGAACCATGCGGCACGCGGATGGCGATATCTCGTGTCAGGTCTTCGGCCCGCTCCGTTGGCGCGGGTGGACGCACGCGGCGTGCCGCGCGCGGCAGGCGGCGAGTTTCGCCCTGCTGTGCACGATCCTCGCGATGGGGGGCGCCACGACCCACGCCCACGCGCGGCTGGTCCTGCCGGATCAGGTGACCGCCGCCGAACCGACCGGGCCGGTGCGGGCGATCGCGGGCTGGACGGATTTCTGCGCCCGCACGCCTCAGGAATGCACGGTCGACACGGCCGAGCCGGCCGAGATTTCCCTGACCGTGGCGGTGTGGCGGACCCTGCAGAGCGTCAACCGCCGCGTGAACGCGCGCATCCGGCCGATCACCGATCAGGCGCATTGGGGCGTCGTCGACCGCTGGGACTTCCCCGATGACGGGTTCGGCGATTGCGAGGATTACCAGTTGCTGAAGCGGCGGATGCTGGTGGAGCGCGGCCTGCCGCGGCGCGCCCTGCTGATGACCGTGGTGATCGACGAGACCAACGAGGGCCACGCGGTGCTGACGGTCCGGACCGACCGCGGCGACTTCATCCTCGACAACAAGACCGACGCGATCCGGTCCTGGCGCCGCACCGGCTACAACTTCATCAAGCGGGCCGGCCAGGACGGCGCGGCGTGGGTGTCCCTGGAGGGCAAGGACGGGACCGCGCAGGTGGCCACCGCCGAGCCCTGAACCCGGTCAGGCGCCGACCAGCATCGCGGCGAGGTCGAGGGCGACGCGGCCGGAGAGCAGGCTCCAGCCGCACGCGATGACCGTCGCCAGCATCACGAACGGGATCGGGCGCCCCTCGATCCGCCGGCCGCGCACCGTGTTGCGCAGGATGATGAACGGCGCCGAGAAGGCCAGCATCGGCAGGGCGGCGACCGCCGGCAGACCACCGCGCTCCAGCAGGCTGAAGCTCGCCCGCCGCGCCGCGAACAGCTCGAAGGCGCTGGCGATCAGGCCGGACAGCGCCAGTCCGATGCAGAGGGTCCGGATCGACTCGAGGGCGACGGGCGTGAGGACCATTATTCGCGCTCCTGATACAGGTTGCGCGCACTGTACTCACGCCGTTTACCGGTTGTTAAGCACGAGTCTTTGTTAGCGTTAATCCGTGCACAGGTGCTGCCGGCGGGACCCGATCCGAGACGCGGGTCCGGCCGGAGCGCGGGGCCTCAGGCCTCTTCCTCGAGATCGATGTCGAGGATCGCCATCCGGAAGACGAAGGAATCGTCGCCGTCCTCCTTGTCGTCGGCGATCACGCCGATCGACTCCTCGCCGATGAACACCTCGGCGGAGTCGCCGGTCTTCATCGCGGTGAGGCGGATATTGTTGTTCGCGAACTTGCGGCGCAGATAGTCCTGAAGCTTCGCGGTCTCGGCTTTGGTCACGCTGGTCGATCTCCCCTGGCGGCGCTGGCGCCGCGGATGGGCCGAGGGCTTGCCACGCCGCGGGCGGAGCGGCAAGCGCGACGGCCCCGGGTCAGATCCCGTCGCCCAGGTGGATGAACTGATCGAGGGCGACGAGCTGGTCCATCGCCCGGGCCGGATCGTCGCAGCCGGCGGTGCCGACCACGCGCGCCGGCACGCCGACGACCGTCGTGTTCGGCGGTACCGGCCGCAGCACCACCGAGCCCGCCGCCACTCGGGCGCAGGCCCCGACCTCGATGTTGCCCAGGATCTTGGCGCCGGCGCCGATCATCACGCCGCGGCGGATCTTGGGGTGGCGGTCGCCGCGCTGCTTGCCGGTGCCGCCCAGGGTCACGGCGTGGAGGATCGACACGTCGTCCTCGATCACCGCGGTCGACCCGACCACGAGGCCGGTGGCGTGGTCGAGGAAGACGCCCCGACCGATCCGCGCCGCCGGATGGATGTCGCACTGGAACACCTCCGAGACCCGGCTCTGGAGGTAGAGGGCGAGGTCACGCCGACCGCGGTTCCAGACATGGTGGGCGAGGCGGTAGGCCTGCAGGGCGTGGAAGCCCTTGAAGTACAGGACCGGTTCGAGGGCCCGGAGCGTCGCCGGATCCCGATCGATCACCGCGCCGATATCGGCGCGGAACGCTTGGCCGATTTCGGGATCGACCGTGATCGCCTCGTGGAAGGCGTGGGCGACGAGTTCGGCCGGGAGCGACGGGTGCCCGAGCCGCGCCGCGACCCGGTGGGAGACCGCGCCTTCCAGCGTGGTGTGGTTCAGGATGGTGGCGACGATGAAGGAGGCGAGCTGCGGCTCGGTCCGCAGGACATCCTCCGCCTCGTCCCGCAACCGCGACCAGACCGGGTCGACGACCGCGAGGTCATGCGATGGGTGAGTGAAGGCAGGACTGGCGCTCATAGTCGGATGCTCATGTCCGGGACTTCGCAGGGTCTGCCGGTCGCGCGTGGGGCGGGGCCGGTCCAGCGCCCGCTCGGGCGGGGTGGTTGTCCCGCCCGGAGAGACGGCAGCGGCGGCGACGGACCGCGGCTACTGCCCTAGCGTGGTGCGCTGCACCGCGGCGATCAAGGGCCGGCGCGGCCCGGGGGGCGCATCGGTCGCATGGCTGTCAGCGAACGCGGGCGGGTCAGTCCGCCAGCGGCACGCCCTGCCCGAACCGCGCCTCGATCGCCGCCGTCAGGCGGTCCAGCATCGTCTGGACAGGGATGTTGGAGGTGTCCACCGTCGCCGGGGCCCGGGCGTAGAGCGGCTCGCGGCTCGCCAGCACGGCGCGCAGCTCCTGCATCGCGGAGGCGTGGTCGCCCGTCGTGGCGAGGTGTCCCTGCTCGCGGACGCGGCTCATGTGCTCCTCCGGCCGGGCGCGCAGCCAGATGGTGTAGAACGCCTGGAGGAGCAGATCGTAGGTCAGCGGTTCCGCGACGATGCCGCCGCTCGTCGCGAGGATCAGCGGCCCGGGATGCTCGGTCAGGCGCCGCAAGGCCGCCTGCTCGAGCCGGCGGTAGCCTTCCTGGCCGTAGATCGCGAAGATCTCCTGGACCGAGAGGGCGTTCTCCCGCTCGATCTCGGCGTTGAGCTCCACGAAGGTCCAGCCGAGGCGCTCGGCCGCGAGCTTGCCGAGGGTCGACTTGCCGGCGCCGCGCAGTCCGGTCAGCGCCACGCGCGGCCGGTTGCTCGATTCGGGCCGGCTGCCGCCGGACAGGGCCTCCTTGGCGGCGACGATCTGGGCCGGGCTCGCCTGGGCGAGGAGGTCGCGCACCACCGGCCAGTCGGGCAGCGCGTCGTTGCCGGTGATCAGGTCGTCCAGCCGCACACCCATGGCGTTCGCCACCCGCCGCAGCAGGATGATCGAGACGTTGCCCTGGCCGCCCTCCAACTGCGCGATGTAGCGCTCGGACAGGCCCGAGGTCTGCGACAGAACCTTGCGCGACAGCCCGCGCACGGTGCGCGCGTGCCTGACGCGTCGCCCGAGGTCCGTGAGAAAGAGAGATTCCTGTTCCACGCCGGTCATGGCGCCGTCCGCTTTCCTGCCAGCTCGAAAGCAGAGTCCGTGCCCTGCATGCCTGCCGCTTCGAGATCCATCGCGCTTTGGCGTTCCGCCAGACAGGAAGCTGCCTGAGAACGTGCGCGCGTAGACCGGCGTTTCCTGCCCTGAGATCCGTCGTGCGCCACCCGCGTACGGCCGCTGTCTCGCGGCGCCGGTCCGTACCGTAACGATCCAACCACGTTGCTGGCGTGGCGCCTATGTGTTGCGGATCGACCCGATGGTCAAGCCTTGGGCATGATCCTTGTGTGGGCAGAAGGCCCGGCCGGGCGGGCGATCGGCGGTCTGCACCCGCGCCGGAGAGGGCGCGCTACTCGACCGGCAGGGCCGTGGCCTCGCGCACCGGCGCGGCGGCCGGAGCGCGCCGCGGCGTCGCGGCGGCGAGCATCTGGAGCGACGGACGGCGCGGCGGCAGCGGCACCTCGACCGCCTCGACCGCCGCCTCGGTGGCCGGTGCCGAAGCGGCCGCGGGGGTCATCGGGGTGGCGGCCGCCGCGGGCTGCGGCGAAAGCCGGAGTTCCGCCATCTGCGCCGGCGAGGCCTCCGCGCTCCCGAGGGCGGTGGGTCGGCGCGGCGGCAGCGGCACCTCCACGGAGGGAACCGAGGCGGCCTGCGGGGCGGCCGGGGTCGCGCCCGCGGCCGGGTCGATGGACAGGCTGGCGAGTTCGACCGCGGCGCCGGCCAGGGCGGCGGGCCGGCGCGGCGGCAGCGGCACCTCGACGGTCTCGGTCGGAACCTCGGCCACGGCGGCGGCCGTCGGCGCGTAGGCCAGGGCGGCGGCCGCGGGGTTGGGTTTGGAGTCGGCGACGCCGCCGCCGAACAGGCTCGCGAGGGCGCTGGCCGAAGCCGCCACGGGGGCGACCACCGAGGCGACCTCGTTGGAGATGCCCTGGCGCTTGGCGGCGTAGTAGTAGCCGCGGTTGTAGTACTGGTAGGCCTGGGCGACGTTGCCCTTGGCCGTGCGGTAGGCGCCCGCCAGATAGGCCACGCCGTAGCGCAGGTTGGTCTCCGGATCGTACAGGCCGGCGGCGTCGCCGGTGTAGCCCATGCCGCGCGCGGTCGCGTGCTTGATCTGCATGAGACCCAGGGCGCTGCCGCCCTTCGCCCGCGGATTGTAGTTGCTCTCGCGCTTGACCACGGCGTGCACGAAGCTCGCCGGAACGCCGTTCGCCTTCGCCTGCTGCTCGATCAACGCGTCGATATTGTCGCGCGCGCCCTGCCCGAAGGCGGCGGCGGGCGCGACCGCGAGTACGGCGGCCAGGATGAGGCGATGCATTCCGAGACCCGGTGCTGCTTGTTCTGTAGTCAAGCTAGGTCACGGGGAAATGAGGCCGGAAAGCGGCCCCCGTTCGGCAGCCTGTGGGCGGCCGGGGCGACGGGCGTGCTTGTGATCCGCGCGCCACAGGGCGGCGCGCGGACGCGGTCGGCCGGTCTGGGGAGCCGGTCAGGGAAGGATGAAGCGCTCGACCGCGCGAGCGAACCCGTCGGCGTCGTTGCTGTCCGTGACCGCGCTGGCGGCCGCCTGGACGCTCGCCTCGGCATTGCCCATCGCCACGGAGTAGCCGCTCTGCGCGAACATCGGGCGATCGTTCCCGGCATCGCCGAACGTGGCGATCCGCTCGCGCGGGATGGCGAGATGCGCGCTCATCCAGGCGACGAAGCGACCCTTGTCGAGATCGGGCGGCGTCACGTCGAGATAGTACTTCTGCGAGCGGTGGACGGTGGCCCGGCCGGCCAGCGCCGCCGCGATTCGCGTCTCGCAGGCCGCGAGATGGGCGTGGTCGGGGCTGACGCCGACGATCTTGGCGGCCGTACCCGTGAGCGTTCCGAGATCCGGCACGACCCGGGGCTCCGCGTCGATCGTGCGGCGCTCCAGATCGGTGTAGGGACCGTCCGGGTCGCGCAAGCACCACGCGCCGTCGGCGAAGACCCAGACGTCCAGCCCCTCGGCCAGGAGCCGGTCGAGGGCGGCCCGGGCCGCCGGCTCCGGGATGGTCCGCTCCTCGATGATCGACAGGTCCGGCCGGACGACGCTCGCGCCGTTGAAGGCGCCCATCGGCAGGTCGAGGCCGAGCTCCGCCACGAGGCTCCGCAGCCCGATCGGCGGCCGCGCCGAGGCGATGCTGAAGCCGATCCCGGCCGCGCGCAGGCGGCGCACGGCCGCCACCGTCGCTGCCGTCAGGCGCTTGTCCCCGGTGACCAGGGTGCCGTCGACGTCCGAGATCACCAGGGCGATCCCCGCGGCCTTGCCGGTTCCTGCAGTCATCGCGTCACTTCCCACCCGGATCCCGGCGCGCCGCGGTGGCGAGTTCCGCCACGACCCGGTCAGCAATCGCCTCGGGCGGCTCGAGGATCCCGACGGTGATCGGGTGCTCGTCGGGGCCCGGGACCTCGAGGGTCGCGAACTGGCTGTCCAGGAGATGCGGCGACATGAAGTGACCCTGGCGTTCCGCGAGACGCCGCGCGATCAGGGCCTTGTCGCCGTCGAGGTAGACGATGCGGACCCGCCGGCTGCCCCGGGTGAGGACGTCCCGGTACGCGCGCCGGAGCGCCGAGCAGACCACCACGCCGGACTCGCCGGCGTCGAGGCGCTGCTGAATCCAGGTCGCGATCCGGGCGAGCCACGGCGCGCGGTCCGCGTCGTCGAGGGCGCGGCCCGCGTGCATCTTCGCCACGTGCTCCGGCGCGTGGAAGCTGTCGCCGTCCACGAAGATCCAGCCGAGCTTCTCGGCGATCAGCGCCGCCACGGTGCTCTTCCCGGACCCCGAGACGCCCATGACCACGAGCACCTGAGCGGCCGTCCCGGCATCGAATGGCGGGTCTGATTGGTACGTCATCCGGACCACCGTGGCTCCGAGGCGCGCCGGGGCGCCGCGCGTCACGATCATGCGGAGCGCGCGCGCGGAAGGGAAGATCGCCGCGCCCGACGCCGCCGCCGTGTCGGCAGGAACCGTCGCGCCGCGGGCCGCGTTGACGACCCAGAACGCGAACATTTAGGGAACATGAGTCGCATGGCTACCACCACCGCGAAGGCGACGTCGAAGGCCGGTCGAGACTCCGGAGCGCGCCAGGATGCGCCGGAGAACCCCAAGACCGACCCGAAGGACGTGTCGAACCAGATCAAGGATCCGGACCAGTGGACCACCGGCGGCGAGCCGATGACCGGCGCGCAGGCCTCCTACCTGAAGACGCTCTCCGAGGAGGCGAAGGAGCCGAAGGCGTTCGATCCCGACCTCGACAAGGCCGAGGCCTCCAAGCGGATCGACGACCTGCGCCACAAGGCCGGCCACGCCTGAGCCGACGCGGGCGCGCCCGCGCCGGGCGCGCCCGCCGACCGGGCCCGCCGACCGGGGCGGTGCATATCCCGCCCGGAATCGGCCCGATGCCCTGTTTCGGACACTTCGTTAAGCCGGCGGCAAGCGCGGGCCGTTAACAGCCTTCCGAGCGCGTGGGGCCACGCGGACGGCGGGACGGGAAGGCGCGTTCGACCATGGATGAGCCGGGCGGCGACGGGGCGGGGCGGCGCGCGGTGCGATCCCGGGCGGCGGCCGCCCTGACGGATCGGATCCCTGTCGCGGCCGCGCGCTTCGCCCGCGACCTCCGCGGATCCACCGCGACCGAGTACGCCCTGCTCGGGGGCCTGATCTTCCTCGTCGCGGTCGGCAGCATCCGCTACTATGTGTCCCGCGTCAGCGCCGTCTACGGCGACATCACCGCGGCGGTGACCCAGGGTCAGTGAGCGGATCGCGCCGGGGCCGTGCGGCCCTGGAGTCGATGGGCCGACCCGTTACCGTCGACAGCGCCCGGATTTGTGTCCCGATATTTCAGCAGCGCGCGCTGCGCCCGGCATTCGTCGTCCCTGTGCCCCGAAAAAGCTGTGCTTAACGAGGATGACTTAGCAGTCTCGGTCGTGGCGGGCGGAGTGTGGCTCACCCGCTACGGACACCTGGGCCGCTATGGGCTAGGCACGGGCTCGGCAATACCGATGGGCAACATCTGGATGCGCAAACTTCCCCTCGTCCTGCTCGCCGTCACGGCGATGTCGGGCTGCACGTACCTGCCCGCGGCGGGTCCGACGGCGAGCGCGATCCAGGCCGGGGCCGAGGTCGCCACGGCCGACGGCGGGATCCTTGCCCGCTACGAGATCATCGACGTCACCCCCTCCGTGGTCGAAGCCCTGCGCGGCCGCCCCCTCGACAGCCTGCTCGCCTCCTTCGGCGACCATCGCCCCTCCTCCGAGCCGGTGATCGGCATCGGCGACATGGTCTCGGTCTCCGTCTGGGAAGCCGGATCCGGCGGCCTGTTCTCCGGACCCCTCGTCGCCGACCGCTTCTCCGCCGGCTCCAAGTCCGCCCTCATCCCCGAGCAGCCCGTCGGGCGCGACGGCGCCATCTCGGTGCCCTATGCCGGCCGCATCAAGGTCGCCGGCCGCCGCACCCAGGACGTCCAGGCGCTCATCGAGAACGAGCTCGCCGGCAAGGCCATCCAGCCCCAGGTGCTGGTCTCGGTCACCCGCCCGATCTCCCAGGCCGTCACCGTCACCGGCGAGGGCGCCGCCGGCGCCCGCCTGCCGCTCTCGGGCCACGGCGACCGCATCCTCGACGTCATCGCCGCCGCCGGCGGCAACCGCGCGCCGGTCAACGAGACCTTCGTGCGGCTCTCGCGCGGGCCGGTGACCGCGACCGTGCCGCTGACCACAGTGGTGTCGAACCCCAGGGAGAACATCTACCTGCGGCCCAACGACGTGCTGACGCTCGTGCGCGACCCGCAGACCTTCATCGCGGTGGGCGCGCTGGGCAACAGCACCGAGCTGCCGTTCCAGGCCGACGGCATCACGCTGGCGCAGGCGCTGGCCAAGGCGCGCGGCCTGTCGGACTTCGCCGCCGACCCGGCCGGGACGTTCATCTTCCGGTTCGAGCCGGCCAGCGTCGTGCGCCGGCTCA